>JBKJXQ010000455.1:0-2960 GCA_046716235.1 Chitinophagaceae bacterium | reverse complement strand
TTGCGATAGAGTGGATTATCGCCGAGGTTCCAGATATCTTCACAAATAGTGATAGCCAGTTTCTTTCCTTTAAATTCAATAATGTTCCAATTATAAGCAGGTTCAAAATACCTGTATTCATCAAATACATCGTAATTAGGTAAACAAGTTTTATGTGCCACCCCCTTTACTTCCTTCCCATATAAAAAATAAGCTGCATTGAATAAATCTTTTCCTTCCCGTACCGGGTTTTTATCGGGGGCACCTATAATCACGGCAATAGTATCGGCATGTTGTTTTATCGTTTCAATTGCCTGGTTACATTTATTAATAAAATCATCAAATTCCAGAAAATCCCTTGGAGGATAGCCGCATACACACAGCTCTGAAAAGAGTACCAGTTCTGCTCCTTGCTTTTTTGCCCATTCAATTGCTTCAATAATTTTACGGGTGTTATCTTCAAAATTGCCAATATGATAGTTTTGCTGAGCTATGCGATTTTCATATACCGCAAATTTAAACAATTACCTGAACTGTGTAATCCTAAATCTGTTTTCAGAATTTATAAACCAGTAATTTCGTTGCCACAACATTTGAACCGGCTAAACGTTTACAAAAGCTATGAAAAAAACCATCCTTGTTTTATTGCTTACTATTTTCCTTTTTGCCTGCAACAACGATAAGAAAAACATTCCTGATGTTTTTAATATTAAGGTGACGATTGCTATAGAAAGATTTGATCAAAGCTTCTTCAGCATTGATACTAATAACATTGCGGCCGGGTTACAAAAAGTAAACCGACTGCATCCTGATTTTTACGATGATTTTATGCAGCAGATCCTGGGTATAAATGGTAATGATAGCAGTCTTACAACTTTATTGGTAACCAAAGAATTTTTGCGGGGATATTTATCTATTTATGATTCATTACAACTGCTTTATAAAAATACAGACCAATTGCAAAAAGAATTAACCAAAGCGTTTCAATTTGTTATCTACTATTATCCAAAATATAAACCCGGAAAAATTATCACTTTTGTTGGGCCTTTTGATGCACCCGGAGTAGCATCGACTAATACCGGGCTTGCCATCGGGCTTCAACAATATGCAGGAAAAGATTTTTCTGTTTATCAATCAGGCCAGGGGCAGGAACTTTTTCCCCTGTATATTTCCCGTCGTTTTGCTCCGCAATATATAACGGCCAATTGTATGAAAGCTGTTGTACAGGATCTTTTCCCTGATCAGAGTGGCAGCAAAACACTGGTCGAACAAATGATTGAAAAAGGTAAGCAATGGTACCTGTTGGATAAATTTTTGCCCACTACTGCCGATTCCATCAAAACAGGTTACACACAGCAGCAGCTAAACTGGTGCAATGAAAATGAAGGTTTAATATGGACTTATATTATAAAAAATGAGGATCTTAATTCACTCAACCCCGTAACCATTCAAACGTATATTGGTGAAGGGCCCTTTACACAAGGCTTTTCGCAGGAACTATCTCCCGGTAATATGGGCCAGTGGATAGGCTGGCAAATCGTTAAAAAATATGTCAGCAAAAACCCTGATATGAAACCTGAAGAAGTAATGAAAATGGATGCAGGAAAAATATTGGAAGAAGCTAAATACAAACCAAAATAACATCACGGATTGAAAGGATTATAACGGATTAAAGGATAAGAATTCGTATAATCCTTTTTTATTCTGTGTAATCCGTGCTATTTTTACAGCCAACATGAAGACGCTTCCTAGTACTATAACTGATCCGGTATATATACCAAAAGAAAAATACAGTTTGTATGATAAATTCTGGCTGCGGATCATGTATGATAAAAGAGATTTACCTTTTATTTACCTGCTCACTACTATTCATCTGTTGGTATTACCTGTAACCATACTTTTATTTACCACTGTATTAACGGGGTGGTGGTGGTGGGCTGTGGCTATTCCTTATTTCTATGTTTCGCAATTTTATTTCAAAGGCAGTTTCGGATTAATGTTTCATTGTCTTTGCCATAGAAAAACATTTAAAACTCCGTATCAAAAACCATTACTTGCTTATATTACCTGGATTATTTGTCCGTTGTTTGGTCATGCTCCCGAAGGATATTTCAGTCACCACATGGGTATGCACCACATAGAAAATAATATGCCCGATGATACCAGCAGTACGATGGCTTACCAGCGGGATAGTGCAAAAGGTTTCCTTGCTTATTTTTTTAAATTCATTTCTGTTGGCGTTATCAATACTATTTTCTATTTATTTAGCCGTAAAAGAAAAAAACTTGGTAACCGTCTTACTGCCGGGGAATATATTTACCTCGCTTTTTGCATAGCCATGTGCTTTGTAAACCTGAAGGCAACATTAGTTGTCTTCATCATTCCATTAATTTTTGCAAGATTAGTAATGATGCTGGGCAACTGGACACAGCATTCTTTCATCGATGGCAGCGATCCGGAAAATTTGTATACCAGTTCCATCAACTGCATCAATACGGTGTATAATCATAAATGCTGGAATGATGGCTATCATATTGTTCATCACCTCCGCCCCGGCATGCACTATACCGAAATGCCGGATGAGTTTATAAAACGAAAAGATGAATTTGCTGCCAACAAAGCCATTGTGTTTGACGGCATTCACTACCTGCACATTTTTACCTGGTTGCTGACTAAACGTTATGATAAGTTAGCAGATAACTTAGTAAATATTAATGGCAATATGTTTCAGTCGAAAGAGGAAGCCATTGCGTTGATGAAGGAGAGGACGAGAAAGATACCCTGTCCCTAAAGGGAACTTAGGTGAATGATTCCCTATCACATAATTTATTACTGACAGGGAAAGGTTTTTGTGTTACCAACTGTAGTACTACTATCATCGTCTCTTGCGTCGCACACTTGTTCGGAAGTAACACGGATGGGCAATATGCAAGATTTCTTATAAAATAAAATGTCCTTAATTCATGTCGTTGGTGAAAGAG
>JBKJXQ010000454.1:0-2687 GCA_046716235.1 Chitinophagaceae bacterium | reverse complement strand
CAATTACATTGCCTGAACGTTTTTATATCATTAATGGGGTGCTTACACAAGAATACAGCAAGCTGAATCAGTACCGGCAAAAAGCATATCATCGTCTTGATTTTTCTGCTACTTACACACCTGTGCCTAAGAAAAAACGTAAAGTTGCAGGCTATTGGGTATTTAGTATTTACAATGCGTACAGCCGCCTCAATCCTTATTTTATTTATTTTGATCAAACCGGCAGCCCTGTCAATGGCGATTTAAAAGTTGAAGCAAGACAGGTTTCTTTATTCCCCATTCTTCCTGCAGTTACATGGAATTTTAAATTTTAGCAGCCGGGCTTAAGTGCTGCAATAATTTTTGGTGAAGTTTATCCTGAGATAACGAAGGATCGCACAAATTAAAGTTCTATTATCTATTGATCATTTGCAAAGATCATCTTTCTTTATTCACTATTAATATTACAATGTCATAATTCGTGTCTTCACGAACTATGGCAACAGCATAATTTATCTTTCCAATTTAAAATTCGCATCTTTCGCAGGTCTTGTTTTGGCAGTTGCAATTTTCCAACCTGTACGGTACATCCAGTCAGTCATCTTTTTTAATTTGGGATAATTGATTTTATCTGCCCGATCCAATGGTGTGTGATAATCGGGATGCAGCAGGGTAGTATACATTAACGATGGTATACCCAGTCTTGCATACGGCAAATGATCGCTGCGGAAATACCAGCCTTCAATATGGGTAGGACTATCCCAGGTAGTATCCAATATAAAAGCTGGCCCTTCTTTATTTGCAGCCAATGCCATGTTCACCAGCTCCGTTGAATTTCTATGCGGGGGAATTTGTCCGAGTATGGTGCCGCTGTCAATATTATTTCTGCCAATCATATCACCGTTTAATACAGCCACAATATTATTGATGGGAACTGTCGGATTAGCAGAAAAATAACGGGAGCCAAATAATCCACGTTCTTCTGCACCATGTATTACAAATAACACTGACCGCTTTCCCGGAAATTTTACAAATGCCCTGGCAATAGCGAGCATCGCCACATTTACACTGGCATTATCATCCGCACCGTAGAAAATTGAATCATTGTTAATGATATTTCGTATGCCATGTGCATCGGTATGGCCGCTGTACAACAAATATTCTGATTTTAATTTCGGATCAGTGCCATTTAACTTGCCCACTACATTTACTGAAGGATAAGAATATTTTGAAACAACAAGGTTGGCTTTCAGTGTCGCATTATTTTGTTCCAGTTCTTTTATAGCCGTGGCGTGCACCCACAACACAGGAATGGTAGAAGTAATAGTTACGTTCGGGCCACCATCAATATCATAAGTACCCCGTTTAAAATTTTCGGTAGCATCAGCCCATGATTGCTCTGCAATATCATCTGCAATAAAAATAATAGCAGCAGCCCCTTTTCTTAATAAAGGCAAACCATATTTGTTATGCATATACCTGCTGTATCGCCATGATAATAAGGAAACATCCATGACAATATCTTTTTTGTTGGCCACCATTGCTACTACTTTTCCTTTTACATCAATAGTACTGGTATCAATTGTTGCTGCATCACCGAGATAAACAACCGGTGCATTCAACGATACATTGGCCATTTGAGAAACCGATACATCTTTCCACAAAGTAAGCGGAGTATTATTAATCTGTATAGTAGAAGTGGCTGCCATTACATTGCGCCACAAACTGAAATACTGAAAATAAGTGCCGTCATCACCGGCAGGTTGTAGTCCTATAGCCTTGTATTGTTCGGCCAGCCATACTGCAGATTTTAGTTCATCAACCGTTCCGGCGGAACGGCCCTTAAAATGTCCATCTGCTAACGCATATAAATCTTTTTTCAAATCATCCTGGCGAATGAGAGAAAGGCCGGGTGGTATTTGTGAAAATAGAGAAGTGGTTGCAAGCAGGGCGATACAGATAGTGGATAGTACTTTCATTCGATAAAATTAGTGTTTATTCGAATTATTAATACTCAATATTTAGTTCTAAGTCTTGTTGTGCAATACAGACGGGTTTTTAAAATATGTTCTTGTTTATAATTAAATTTTAATAATTCATAAGAAACTACGCTATTCATGTTGATTGTAGGATACTTCGGCAAGCTGAGTACACAGACAACGGCAAAAAAACAAAGCAGCAAACTGAATGTTAATTGCAGCCTTACAGAAATTTTAAAGTAAATATTTATTTAGCTGCAGCAGCAATCATTTTTTCCAAAACATTTATATCAATATCTTCCAGTTTATTGATATAAAGACAGCCGCCGCCGGTCTTGTGTTTACCTAATTTAAGCAACGCATCAGCATGCCGCTTCATGTCTATAAGGTATACGGTTAAATTAGCTTTGCGTGGGGAAAAGCCAATTTTAAACCAATCTACTTCTCTGCCGGAAGTGGGACTTTTGTATCGTACATTTCCAAAACCAATTATGGAACTGCCCCACATTTTCGGTTTTTCCTTGGTAGCTTTTTCCATCATTTTAAGTATAACATGACTGTCTTTACGTTTCTGCTCAGCTGCAATCTTATCAATAAAGCCAGTTACACTATCCGAAGTTTGCTTTGTTTTTACTACTGCTAATTTGCCCATGTCGAATATTTTATTAAAATTGGTTATGCCTAAGAAATGTATTGCCGCAAGCCTGGTATTAAAGATAATTTATTTAT
>JBKJXQ010000453.1:0-4445 GCA_046716235.1 Chitinophagaceae bacterium | reverse complement strand
CACGGAAGTAGCAGTAATTAATAAATAGTTGAGTAAGCCGTATCTTACTTTTAAATCAGGGATATTGTACCTGTTATCGTCAGGAGTTGAAAATAAAAGGTAGTGCGGCTTATTTTGGTCTCTGAACTGACACTAGTAAAAATCACGGGCATATTAACTTTCTTTTTGACCAGTAATATTAAAAATGGTTTGCCGTTTTAATACGGTACCTTCACCAGGTGATTGTTAGTCCTTACAACATTCAGTCCGGATCAGTGTCAATTCTTACTCTTCGTTTTAGTAATAGTTAATCTCCTCTTTACTCACTGCTGCAAGCCTCTGTCACAGGTATTTATTGTTTTATTTAAAATTTTATTTTATGAACATGTACGTTTCGAATCTAAGTTTTCACACAGCAGATGACGAGCTGAAAAAATTATTTGAGCAATTTGGTGCTGTTTCTTCAGCAAAAGTTATTACAGACAGAGAAACTGGCCGTAGCCGTGGTTTCGGATTTGTAGAAATGGGATCTGATGATGAAGCCAAAGAAGCTATTAAAGGACTTAATGGCAAAGACATTGAAGGAAGGTCTATGTCAGTTTCTGTAGCAAAAGAAAAAACTGCACGGACAGATAACAAGAGATGGTAAAAAGATAATCCTGTTATTTTCAAAGAGCCTGATGGCTCTTTTTTTGTTTAATGGCTTTTCTAAAAAAGAGTGACCACTGAATGGAGACATCCATTTTAATTTGACGCTTAATTATTCAAGAATTTCTCAATAAAATGGTAGTTTAAACACAGTCGCTTTTAGTAGATTTACGATTTTACACTAATCTCTTTGATAGATAATACCCTTATATCATTAAAGTCATTATTTTGACATTATCCAAACCTAAATGAAAAACAATGGAGATGATTGCACAAACAATACAAAGCGGCCGGGGTAAACTTTCAACAGCAAGACTTAACGGCCAACTTTATGCTTTAGCACAACGATTTTCCTTTTTATTATCCCGTGTTAAATTAATAGGGGTTAATGAGGCAATGGAAGACTATGATCAGCGAAAATTGAGCATTTTCAATCAACTTAATTTTTTTCAGATAATCAGCGGACTGCTTTTCCCAATAATGGGTCTTTTAAGCAGCGCAGAATTGCCTGCTTCAGCATGGATGATTGCTGGTTTACCCGCCCTGGTAAGTGGTTCAGTTTTATTGCTAAATAAACAACAAAAACATGAAGCTGCGCTTTTTACTTATTTTCTTATGTACCCTTTTATTACCTGTATTGTTTATATGTATGGAATGAACCCCGGAACAGGTCTTTCATTTATACTTTTTGGCGTCCTTTCTGTTTTCTTTTTAAAGGATATTGGCTATATGATTTTTTCACTTTGCTTTTCAATGGTCAGTTATTTTTTGCTGGCTGTAGTAATAAAACATTATGTATATGAACTGCAAAGCCTTCATTCCGGACTTTACCTTTTTAATCAGTGTGTGGCCATTCTATTTATTTTTTTTGGCTTGTTCCTGATTAAAAAAGAAAATGCCTTATACCAGTTTCACATCCTTGCAAAAAATAAAGCATTGAATGAAAAAAATGTACAGATTCAACAACAAGCCGGTAAAATTAACGAAGATAGAACCCTGTTAAAAAATCAGGCAGCAGAACTAAGTGAATTAAATACGTTGAAAAATAAATTATTCAGTGTTATTGCGCATGATTTAAAAACACCGATGTATGCACTGCGAAATTTGTTTCGTAATGCAGAAGAGAATAATATGACAGCTGATGAATTAAAAGAAACAGTGCCGGATGTGCTGCATGATCTGAATTATACAGTAGGACTAATGGATAATTTACTGCAATGGGCAAAAGCACAGATGCAGGCAGACACCGTTCATCCCCAAAAAGTAGATATTGAAAAATCGATACATGATGTGCAGCACTTATTACAATTACAGGCAAAAACAAAACAGATCAATATCACCAATCATTCAAAGGAGGCTTTGTATGGCTTTATCGATAAAGATATGCTAAGCCTGGTGTTGCGTAATCTTTTATCCAATGCAATCAAATTTACCCCTGAAAATGGCAGCATTTCAATAGGTGTACATGAACACCATTCCTTTATTGAAGTGTATGTAAAAGATAGCGGTACAGGTATCAGCAAGGATCGGCTGTTAAAAATTAATAGCAATGACTTTTATACCACTAAAGGTACCGCCAGTGAATCCGGTACTGGTTTAGGATTGATGCTTTGCAAAGAATTTCTGGTAAGAAACGGCAGCCAGTTATTTATTGAAAGTGACCCCGGAATTGGAAGTACATTCTCCTTCTCAGTACGAAAATCTGCATAAATTAATACCAGGCTGCGCTTTTATGTAATACTTCAATGCTGCTTAAATATTATTGGCACAATATTTTGTACATGTATTTTATACTTCTGGCTTCATTATATCCAGTTTTTTAGGTTTTATCCCCAACAACTCTTTTATGAATATAAATTTTCGTTATTTCCTCCTCTTTATTGCATTTTTTAGTAGTTGTAACAATTTAAAAAAAGAAAATGGCAACACTGATAAAGAAATGGCAGGTGAAGATGTTGACGCCACTAGTAATGACATTGCAAAAACAAAGAATATAACCGCCAGGGACTATAGTATCAATGCTGGAAATGCTTACAATGATATTTTTTTGGATAGCCTGGCTATGGAACGATATATTGTAAATAATCAATTAGGCGACAAGAAAATTGCCAGGCGGATAAGGAGTTTCTACAATGCCCGCAATTATCAGTATGCCTGGTTTTCGTCAGCTGGAATAACCGAACAGGCCAACTTTTTCTGGAACCAGTACGATTATGCAGTTTCTTACCTGAAAGATTCTACCCTTAATAATAAAGAATTTTATAAAAAGGTAGAAAAATACATGAACCAGGACAGCGTAAAAGTAAATACTAATGATACTTCTCTTTTAAATACAGAATTTGCTTTAACAGAAAATTTTATCCGTTATATTAATAGTACGTATGAAAAAGGATATGTAAAAAGAAAAGAACAGGAGAAGTTTATTCCATTACGAAAAACTGATCCGATTTTATTAGCAGATTCACTTTTAAATAAAAAACACAGTGACGATAAATATTATGAACAGGTAAATGATATGTATGGCAGCCTTAAAAAAAATCTGGAACTATATTATACCCTGGCCAAATCAGGTGGATGGCCTTTAATACCTTCTCTTAAAACTTCACTAAAAAAAGGAGTTTCACTTCCACCTATTGCTGCTATTAAAAAAAGATTACAGCTTACCTTAGATATGCCAGTACAGGACACCGGCATCATTTTTACCGATACATTAGAACTGGCAGTTAAAAAATTTCAACATCGTCATGGATATAAAGAAGATGGAATTATATCCGCACAACTGATAAAGGAGATGAATATTCCCGCCTCAACACGACTAATGCAAATCCTTATAAATATGGATAGGATGAGATGGATGCCGCAAAAACCTATTGGTAACCTGATTGTGGTAAACATTCCGGAATTTATGCTGCATCTGTATGATGGGAAAAGTAAGGTATTTGATATGGTGGTAGTAGTAGGAAGAGTTGGTAATAACACAACGATGTTTAACGGCGATCTTAGCCAAATAGTTTTTAGTCCCTATTGGAATGTGCCCGCCAGCATTATAAAAAGTGAAATTATGCCTGCTATAGCCCGTAACCCAAGGTATCTGGCCAGTAAAAACATGGAACAAATAGGCCAGAACATCCGCCAAAAGCCTGGCCCCGGAAATGCATTAGGGAAAGTAAAATTCCTATTTCCCAATAGCTTCAATATTTATTTTCATGATACACCTTCGAAAAGTTTATTTGGACAGGATAAAAGGGCTTTCAGTCATGGATGTATCCGCTTGAAAGAACCTAAAAAGATGGCAGAATGGTTACTGAAAGATGACGCCTCCTGGACCTCATCTAGAATTGATTCTGCCATGAATCAGACTAAGGAGAAATATGTAAAATTGAAAAAACCTATTCCTGTATTTATCATTTATTATACAGCATGGGTGGATGATGATGGTCAATTAAACTTCAGGGATGATGTATATAAACATGATAATATCCTGATAAAAAAAATGTTTAATGTTTTACCAAAAGGCACTAACACTGATCCTGTAAAAGTTACAGAAAAAGGCCTTAACTAAAAAAAAGAAAATTAAAGTGATTAGATAAGGGGGTAACCAAATAATTGCAAGAGGATTTCGTAAGTCACAATAAATAAATGTTTAATTTGAAGATTGTTAGAAGTATAAATCGATTTTTAATTTAAAAGCTATAACCAGTCATAAAATTTGAAAAAAATATGCGGATCTTAGTAAAAAAAATCTTCCTTATTACAGGTATAGCTATTTTTAGCGCTTTTAAAATTGCTGAAAATAAATATGATCATAACGCTTCCCC
>JBKJXQ010000452.1:0-9764 GCA_046716235.1 Chitinophagaceae bacterium | reverse complement strand
TCATTCAGGACTTTCTTTTCCACTTTAAAAAATACCACTTCCTGAGCAATAGTTTATTCCTTCTCTTTGTTTTATTTGTCTTGACGGGATCAACTATATTTTTAACCAGGAAAAAGCAATATATTTTTAGCATGTTTAATCGCTTTATGTTATTACTTTTTCTTTTACTTATTTTTTACGAAGCAGGCTTATTTTGTATTAATATGACGAGTGGAAAAAGTTTTGCTGCCATAACAAAAAACATGAGAGTGCCTGTAGCTATTAATAATAAAGACTCCGGCCAGCTAAGGCCAGATATTTATCATATTATATTCGATTGCTACACAAACCGCCCTTCACTGAAAGACTACTGGAAATATGAAAATGAAATCTACCCATATCTTGACTCATGCGGATTTTATACTGCAGATTCTTCTACCAGTAATTATAAAACCACTCCTTTTTCTATATCTTCTATTTTCAATCTCCAATATTTAAAAGATGTGGACGAGTACTTACTTTCCAATTCTTCTAACTTTCTTGTCGGACGTAAAACTTACCAAAATAATATCCTTTTTAATTTTTTAAAACAAAAAGGCTACAATTTTTCCATTTTTTCTCAAATGGATAACGAAGAATTTTTAACCAAATTTGGATTTCTTGGAGTCGAAAAACAAGTAAACTGGCTAAGAAAGCAGACTCTTTAAAGAATTTACCTGAATCCATGGTTAATTGAAAAATTCACCAAATATTTCCGCGGCTCTAATCAGCAACCTGCTATTATTTCTAAAAGTATGGCCACTTTCAGAGACTATAATAAAAAAGCCCTTGAACATATTTTAGCCGACTGCGAAAAATCCTCAAATTTAGGTAATTCACCGCCTGTTTTCAATTACACTCATTTTATGCTTCCGCATGACCCTTACCAGGTTGATGAAAACGGCAAACTAATCCCATTTGCAAAGCCCGGCGGTGATGATATGAATGGGTACCTTAAACAGGTTAAATACGCAAATAAATTAATCATAGAAATTATGCAAAAACTTTTAAAAGACAGTTTCAGAAAAAAGATAATTATCATTCAAGGGGATCATGGTTACCGTCATTTTACCAATGCTCCGGAAAATGAACCCTACGGTACCCTAAATGCGATCTATTTTTATAATAAAAATTATAAAGGATTATATAAAAAAATAAGCCTCGTTAATACATACCGTATTGTAATCAACAATTTTTTTGCAGGACAAATTCCTCTTTTGAAAGATAGTATTGTTGGTGCCATGACCAAAGAGATTGAAAATTAATACATATAATAATAAAAAAGTGATACAGGGAGCATTAAATAAAAAACATTACCCTGCTCTTGATGGATTAAGAGGTGTGGCTATTTTGCTGGTAGTTTTCCTGCATAATTTCAAGTTCATGAATTATTTTTTCTTTGGATGGCTGGGCGTAGATTTATTTTTTGTGCTCAGTGGGTTTCTTATAACAGAAATATTACTGAATACAGTAGGCCAGCCAAATTTTCTCCGCAACTTTTATATGCGGAGAGTATTGAGGATTTTTCCGCTATTTTATTTAACCCTGATTATCTGTTTATTAATATTACCATCGATTAAAAATTTGAATCTTGATAGTAGCTATTATAGCAATAATCAATTCTGGTTATGGACATACCTGCAAAACTGGTTATTTATCTTTAAGGAACCATACGGAGATAAAATATTACTTCATACCTGGTCGCTGGCTGTAGAAGAGCAGTTTTACCTGGTTTGGCCGGCCATAGTATTACTTATCAGAAAACCCAAAATTCTATTAGCGGTCGCTATCATTGCTTTAATTGGAGTAGGACTAGCCCGTTATGTTATATGGACTTTTCAAGTGCATGACCTTGCCTATGCAAGTCTTTATACTTTTACAAGAATAGATGGCCTATGCATTGGGTGTATTTTAGCTTTACTGATGCAAATCAATCCTGGCTTTTTAAAAAAATATACTACTCATATAGTATTATTAATGGCGGGAATTAACTTTGGATTCTACTTTCTTAATAATCAAAGTTCGCAAACACTACCTTATCTTGCCTTTGTCGGCTATACCACATTTGCGGTTTTATTTGGCATTCTTGTTTACGAAGCAGTTATGGCAGAATCCAAAATCATTCAATTTATTTTCAATAATTTTATCTTCAAATTTTTTGGCAAAATATCTTATGGTCTATATGTATATCATTGGCCGGTCTATATTATTTTATTCCCTTTCTTTACGGCACTATTTACCGATAAAATGAATGTATCATTTCAATATGCCGATGCAGGAAGTGCTGTGATTGTAACCGTTATTGCTGTTATACTGAGTGTTATCAGCTATCGTTATTTTGAAAAGCCTTTTTTAAGATTAAAGGAAAAGTATTCGTAGAGCTGATATAACCTGATCCAATGCAGAGGATTCTCACTAATTTTACCTGCTACGTCTTATACCTATTCCAAAGTTATTTATGATATTATAAATTTATGTACTCTGCAAAAAACTATATAAACAGGGGGATTACTTTTCTTAATAACCAGTGGCGGCCCGGCCACAAGAAACTTTCAACCCTGATGATTTATGGAACTGATCTTTGTGATTCAGCATGTAAACATTGCCTGATATGGACTAAAAGGCCGGTTAATTATCTCCCTTTTGAAAAGATTAAAGAAATAATGAACAGCCGCTGTGTAACAAAAAAAACAACGGTGGGCCTGGAAGGTGGCGAGTTTTTATTGCACCCTGATGCAATGGACATAATGGCCTGGTTCAATAAAAATCATCCCAACTTTGACTTGCTGACTAATGCACTAAAACCAGAAACTGTTATTGAAGCAGTTGATAAATGCCCCCCGCAGCGGCTTTTTATTTCTGTAGATGGCAATCGGGATTCTTATCTGCATATGAGAGGCAAAGATGGATATGAAGGAATTATTAATGTGTTGGAAAAAACACATAAAAAAGTTCCTATCAGTTTAATGTTTACCCTTTCTCCTTATAATGATTTCAGTGATATGAAGCATGTTGCAGCAGTTGCGAAAAAGTATGGTATTGATATGAGGGTTGGTGTGTATAACGATATTTCATTTTTTGACACCATTGAATCAGCCCATTTTAATGATATTGGTTCGCTTAAAACTGATGAAATACGTTCTTTCAACGAAGCCAAAAAAATGATTGGAATAAGAACACAGCATACAGATACATTAATGCCTCCACCTATTACTAAAGAACAACTGCTGAATATCAGGGAAAATATTCCTGAAATAATTAAAGAGTTTCCTGAAAATTTTGATTTCCTCGTCTTGTATGATGAATGGCGCCGTGGTGGATTAAAATTAAACTGCTATAGTATTCTTGACAGCCTGGTGGTTTTACCCAATGGCGATGTTCCCATTTGCCAAAACCTTAATGTAATGATCGGCAACGTTTTTACCAATACATTGGATGAAGTATTTAATGGTACCGAAACACAGGAAAAACAAAAGCATTACAGCAAAAACTGTAACGCCTGTTGGATTAATTTTCACCGGAAGTATGATGTAATATTATACAGGAGTTTTGAAAAATATTTTGGAAAATTTGCTACCCGGAAAATGCTGGGCCAATACTGGTGGGAAAAAGAAAAAAAGAAAAGCTATAAGCAAATAGTAGGCTCATGAGTAAAAAAGTACTTATAGTAGGTGCAAGTTCCGGGCTGGGCAGGCGGTTGGCCGAATTATATGCCAGCGAAGGATGGAAAGTCGGGGCTTTAGCAAGACGGGAAAATTTACTAACCGAATTGCAACAACTTTTTCCGGGAAAGATATTTATCAAAAAAGCGGATATAGCAGACGAAAATATCAGTCAGTTTATTAAAGAATTAATTGAAACGCTTAATGGCATTGATATTATTATTGTAGCGGCTTCCATAATACATTTTAACAACAATCTGCAGTCAGAACCGGAAAAAGAAACTATTGCCATAAATGTAAAAGGGTATACAAATGTTTTAAACACTGCATGGCAATACTTCAAAGAAAAAGGAATGGGACATATTGTTGGTATTACTTCCATTGCAGCAGCAAGAGGAAATAAAATAGCCCCTGCCTATCATGCAAGTAAATCTTTTCAGTCGATCTATCTCGAAAGCCTGAGGATAAAAGCAAAACATGAAAAAAATGGAGTTGTCGTAACGGAGTTAACACCCGGTTATATTAATACCGAAATGGGAAAAGGTGAAAGAATGTTTTGGGTAGCATCATTGGATAAAGCTGCCAGGCAAGCTAAAAAAGCAATAGAAAAAAAGAAATCGAGAGTATTTATTACAAAAAGATGGTGGTTTATTTACCACATCCAACGGTTTTTACCGATTTTTATTTATGATTCAGTTGTAAATGGTTCGTGGAAGCTGAAACGTAAACATTAAAAGGCAATTTTGAAAGACCAGCAATCTTCTTTAAAACAAATTTTACAGCCATACCTATTTATCTCCATTGCAGGGTTGCTGGCTTTTGCTCCGGTTAGTTTTATGCTGAGGGCTTTAAAGAATGATGTCATTGCGTTGGAATATCCAATCAATCATTTTATCAGTCAGTGCATTCGTAACGGTGAACTACCTTACTGGTTTAATACGTGGGGCATGGGATTTCCGTTACAAAGCAATCTTACCTGGGGAATATTCAGCACACCACAGCTTGTATTCAGCTCCCTATTCGACTATAATATTTATATTCTTCATGTTGAGTTCATGTTTTTTGTGTTGCTTGCCGGATGGGGCATGTTTTACTTACTACATAAATATATTGTAAAAGATAAGGGGATTGCTCAGTTACTGGCTATTAGCTATATGCTTTCAGGTTTTATGGTTGGTTCAACACAGTGGTTGTTGTATATAACAGCAGCTTGCTTTATACCACTTGTCCTCAGTTGTCTCTTAAAGCTTCTTTATAAGCCAACCGTTAGCAGTGCATTCCAATTCGCTGTTACCTACTCGTTAATGTTTACCAGTGTGTATGCTGCATTTAATATTATTACTACTTATGGCCTGCTGGCATTCCTGCTAATATGGTTTTGGCAGTCAAAAGATAAAATCAAAGTAAAACTTATAGTATTACGATATCTGTCATTTGCAGGTTTATTAACATTTCTACTTTGCTTACCTTGTTTATATTATACATTGGAATTATTGAAATCAATTGAAAGAGGAAGTTCTATTGTTACAGCCTTTTCTTTTTTTAATTCCAACTACCTCCACCCATCGGCACTGAGTACCTTGCTGTTTCCTTTTTCTTCTGTAAAGATGAGCTATTCCAATACAGAAGGAACCATGCTGAATAGCTATGCAGGCTTATTGATATTGATTTTGCTGCCAGCTTTAATATGGCAATCGATAAAAGAAAAAAAACGGATTGTATTGATTTTTCTTTTAGCAGCTATTGTGTTCCTGCTTATTTCCTTTGGCGATATAACACCTGCCAGGAATACACTAAATCTATTACCTGGTTTTTCATATTTCCGTAACCCGGCGATCTTCCGGTTTTATTTTATTATGTTGCTGATTTTCTTTGTTGCCGAAGCAGTAAAAAATAAATCATTTAGTGAATTATTCAATTTTAAAATTAATACGCAAACAAAGATTATATATAATACAATTTGGATAATAGCTGCTATTTGCCTCTTTGTGCTTATTCTGCACCGGGCAAGTATTACTATTTTATCGCCTCAGTTAATTAAATCAGCCATAAAAAACATCAATTATAATCAAACATTATTTATCAGCTCGTTTATTCAGTTACTTATTTTACTTTCTCTTTTATTATCGATTAAAAAGAAATGGTTTACTATTTCTAAAATATTATTCACTACAGATCTTATTATAAACACCTTGATTTGTACCCCTTTCTTTTCAGTAAGCAGCTATACGATACCGGAAGTGAGCCGCATTCTTCATTCCGTACCGGGCTTTCCGGTTCAAAATATAAAACCTGCTGAAGCAGCAGCAACATATACTGATGATAGAAACAACAGATGGAATAATATAAATGTTTTTCGCAAAGAGATTTCCTCCAATGATACATACCGGGGACCACTAACGTTAATGCAAAACTACCAATATAGTACAGATAGTTTGCACCTTATGAAAACAGTTGACAATAAGCTGGTGTTCCTGGAAAGTGAATCTGACACCGGAACAATTCAATTACTAATACAAAAGCCAACACATATACAGGTAGCAGTAAACCCAAAGGAGCAAACATCCATAACTTTGCAACAGAATTATTATCCGGGATGGAAGGGTTGGTATAATAATAACAGTGTTGACATTATTAAAAATAATAGTTGGGGAATAACGATTCGCATTCCAAAAGGAAAAGGAATAATAGATTTCCGGTATGAAAGAACAAGTGTTTGGCTGACTGCACTGCTACTTCACCTTATTACCATCAGTTTTCTATTATGGAAGGGTTTAAACTGGCTAAGGAAATTCTTTTTTAAATCGTCTTCCCCTTCATAGCTGTGCTGATAGCATGATCCATCAATCTCTCTGCATAGGGTCTTGAAATTTCATTTAGTTTTTCAATTGCTGAATGAATTTCATCTTTATTTCCTGAAGGCAAAATACTTTTTAATTTCTGAATTGAATTTTCAGTAACCAATAATTCATCAGCGGTAAGAAAAGATTTGTTTTTATCTATGAATTGCCGGGTAGTTTCTAAAATCTGTTGGGCTTCTGTTTGGGCTTCTACCAATCCTCTGATTTGCATATCATCTTTGGCATACGTAATAGAATCCAATAACATTTTCTCAACCTCCGTATCTGTCAATCCATATTGGGGTTTAACTTCTATGGTTTGCTCAATGCCGCTTCTCAACTCTTTTGCTCTTACTACCAATATACCATCTGCATTTACTAAAAAAGAAATTTCCACTTTTGGCATTCCTGCTGGCATTCCTGGTATTCCCATCAGGTTAAATTCTGCAAGTTTACGGTTATCTTTTACTAAATCTCTTTCTCCCTGATAAACTGAAATCCGCATACTGCCTTGTCCGTCTTTTTGTGTTGTATATTGTCGTGCAGCTTTTGATGGAATTTTTGAATTTCTTGGCATCAACACATCCATCAATCCACCCATTGTTTCTATTCCCAATGAAAGCGGGGTAATGTCAAGCAATAAAAAATCATAATTATTACCGGCTAAAATATCTGCCTGAACTGCTGCACCCAATGCTACCACCTCATCGGGATTAAGCGAATCATGTACTGCTCTTGCAAAAAAATTGGCCACTGATTTTTTTACCAATGGCACCCTCGTTGACCCGCCTACCATTACTACTTCATCAATAGCTGATTTATTCAGTTGCGCATCATTTAGTGAATTTGTACAACATTGAATAGTTTTATCCACCAGGGATGTTATCAATTCTTCAAAATCAGTTCGTGTCAACTCTACTCTTTGATCAGCAACTTTGCCTGTATAAAAATCGTTTGAGCTTAAATATTTTTTAGCTTCTTCTGCTTGTAAGCGAAATTCCTGTACCAGGCTTTTATTATTATTTAATTCTTCCTTTGATATCCCGGTCTTTTTCACCCAGTAGTTAACAATTACCCTATCAAAATCATCTCCACCAAGATAGGTATCTCCATTAGTAGAAAGTACTTCAAAAATTCCGCCAGCGATATTAAGAATAGAAATATCGAAAGTTCCTCCACCCAAATCATATACCGCTACCGTTCTTGTTTCATCATTCCTCATCCCGAGGCCATAAGCAAGGCTGGCGGCAGTTGGTTCGTTTATAATTCGAAGCACATCCAATCCGGCGAGTTTCCCAGCATCTCTTGTTGCCTGTCGCTGTGCACCATTAAAATATGCAGGTACAGTTATTACTGCTTTAGTTACCGGTGTTTTTAAAATATGTTCTGCCCTTTCCACTAATTTTTTTAAAATGAGAGATGATAATTCTATTGGAGAATAAAACCTGTTATCAACCTGTATTTTCACCAGGCTTTCTGTATTATCATCAATTACTTTATAAGTAAAAGAAGAAGCGTAATCCCTTACATCGTTGTACGATTTACCCATCAATCTCTTTACTGAAAAAATAGTGTTGTGTGGTTCTGTAATTAAATATTCCTTTGCTTCATCACCAACAGAAACAGTACCTGCCATTGAAAAATGAATAATGGATGGAACTAATGCATTTCCATCAAATTCTTTCAACACCACCGGATTACGACTTTCCGGGTGAATAATTGCCACGAGGCTATTAGTAGTTCCCAGATCAATACCTACAATTATTTCCTGTTGTTGCAAACTGCCTGTTGCTATGTTGATACCGATTTTTGCCATAATAAATTATTACAAGATTGCAAATGTATAACAAGTAACAACTGGAGGTGTTTTGAAAATGGAAAAATTCTAACCGTGATATTTTTGCTGGCAGAAGTGTTTTATTTGTTCAGGACAAAAATAAAAAAGGGAAGAATATTTGACTTTCTTCCCTTTTCTGTTTAAAATTACTGATTACCGCATCAGGTACATTTTACCATACCCTTTATTAAAATACTTATCTGTCTTGTCGTCGGCGGATTTGTATTTATCCAGCGATTTACCGTTTAAATTAGTTACCACCCGATAGAGATAAATACCATTGGCTAATTTTTGACCATATTGATCGGTTCCATCCCACTTAAATTCTGTTATATTTCGGCCAATATGCAGTAGTCCCAACTCGTCTTTGGTAATTTCTCTGACTATTTTGCCAGTGATAGTCATGATTTCTATTTTTAAATTCTGTGGCACTTCGCTACCAGTAATGGTGAAAACGAATGCAGTAGAAGTAGTAAATGGATTAGGATAATTAAGCATATTCGAAATCATTGGCTTATTAATCACTTCAAAAATTACCCTGTATTCAATATTTCCGGCAGCATTATCACTTTTATCTTTTCCCGAAATTATTAATTCATATTCTCCGTCTACAGTAAAATAAGGCTTAAAATTTATAGTTGCAGTATTGTCAGGATTTGGAGCCTGGCCCGCCGCTATAAATCTTAGTGTATCATTATTAAAATAGAATCTGCGAAGGGTTCCGTTGGGATATCGTACCTGTAAAGTCAACAGTGAGGTATCATCCAAAATTGCCCATCTGGATTCATCTTTAAGTTTTATAATAATATCTGGCTTAGCAGCAATAATATCACGGTTAAGAATATGAGTTCCATCAAAAGTTACGTCCAGCAATGGATTCAGGCTGTCAGGTTTTACATAAAAATTACGATAAGCAAAATTATTAAAGTGAAATTGTTCGGGCTGGTCATCATCCGGATTAGCTTCCAGGTATATTGTATTGAAACCAGCAAGGTTAGTAGTATTGATAAGTGCACCTATCATTAATGTATCCGGATTAGCCAGCAATTTTCGTCGTCTGGGGACTGGAACAATATGTGCAAGGTTATTCTTATCAGTAATAATGATTTTAATTTTCAAACTGTCAAATGGTACTTGTGTTACATTTTTGAAAGCCACTTTAAAATCCATCGGCTCTCCCACTTCAACTGTATCTTTTGCTTTAAAAGAAATATTTGGAGCAATAACACCTTCTGGAACGGGGTCATAGGTAAGGCTCCAATAACGCAATTGATAAGCTGTATAATTTATAGAATCAACATTGCGCATTCTTAATTTTATATTAGGATATTGAACAGCATTAATACCGGAAATATCATAATCCTGTTGTGATGCAGTTAAACCACTTATTAATGCGGATTCGTTTCC
>JBKJXQ010000451.1:0-3281 GCA_046716235.1 Chitinophagaceae bacterium | reverse complement strand
TAAGAAAACAAAGCATTATTAGCCACAAATTTTTTTGATGTGGCTGGTTCTTTCAAAGTCCGGCCTTCGATATTAACGCCTATATCAAGAATGGCCCTTCCGGAAGTTAATTTTTTTGATTTAGCTTCTTTCAAGGCTTGAAAACCTGAATAAGATGCCGGATTATTATAATTGATATAAAAAAAATCTGAATATCCTGCTGCTACACCTCCGATACTACGGTTTATAATATTTGTGGTAGGTACAAGGTCTCCTACGCCATACCGGGAATAAGGGGAGTTGTCCTGTGAAAAAACAGGTGAGAAAGCAGTAAAAATAAAAATCGAAATCGTTACTGCTATAGATCGTAACGTATTGATTTTCTTAGGGGTTATTGACTTCGCTAATTGCATACAGACCTTTAAATATTAAATCAGGGTCTGCAAATATCTTGTTTTTAAGGTGTGAACCCAAAAAGGTTATATCACCCCCGGTTAACAGCACGTTAAAGTTCCCAAACCGCTCCCGGTAGCTATCTATAAAGCCATCTATCTCTTTTGCCAATCCCAGCACCACACCGCTAAGGATATTGGTGTTGGTATCATACCCAATCAGAGGCACATTGCTGTCTGCTTTTATCAAAGGCAGCTTGGCTGTATAATAATTCAATGCTTTAAGTCTCATTTCCATACCCGGCGAAATGGCGCCCCCTACAAATTCATGGTATTTATTAATGAAGTTGTACGTAACGCAGGAACCCATTCCAATTACCAAATTATTTTTGGTTGGATAAAAATGAACCGCTGCAGCACATAAGGCCAGCCTGTCTGCACCTATTGTTTCCGGCTTACCAACGGGGGTAGTAAATGCTACCCGGGTAAGATGGCTGAGTTTATGAAACTTTGTTTTATTAGCGAGTAATTCTTCTATAGCTATGTTATGATCAACCACTGAAGAAAGTATTGATTTGGCCGGTTGAAATTCGTTAATAAGCAATTGAATAGCCTCTACCGAATCTTCGGGCAATAACAATACCTTTTCAATTGCTCCATCTTTAAAAACAGCACATTTTTTTCTGGTATTACCAAAATCGAAGCAGAGAGTTATAGACATAAATGTATTTTTAAGAAAAATTGATAATTACAAAGTAAGACCGCCCAGGTTTTTATAATGCCCGTTTAATTTTATTTTTTCTTTCAACAGTTCCATACCTGTAAGCATGGGTATTACTTTGGTTAAATGCCGTTTCAGGTATTCCTGCCGTTGCCGTTCATCTGTCAGCATCAGTAATTGATATTCTTCTTCCAGCGAGAGGCCAACATGATGTGCCAGGTCATAGGTATTAATTTCTTCCTCCTTTTTTTTAAAATCCTTGTTCACCTTCAGCAGTTGATGCAGCTCTCTTATGCTTGTCATTATGGCTTTTATTAATTCCGGAATACCTTTTTCAAAATTATGGGGATAGCTTACAATTGCGCCGCTGTAAAGCTTATCTGGTATTTCTTTTATTATTTCCAGTATACGAAAAACTTTATCCCCTTTTGTTTTTACATCCATCTCGCCATTGGCATACGTTTTTGTCAGTTCAATTATCTCAACTAATGATCCGTATTCCTGCATTTTATTTTGAATAACTGTTGGTATGCCCAATGGTTTCTTTGCCGCATAACATTCTGTAATAAGCTGTTTATATCTGGGTTCAAAAATGTGCAGGTTCAGTTCTTCGCCGGGATAAACTACAATACTCAGAGGAAATATAGGAATGAAATTGGTCATGATAATAATTTAAATTTTCCGAAAATTATTGCAGAACAACGAATAAAAGCAGCACATCATAAAGTTTTTATATTTATATATTCCCTATTCCTTGTCCATCTTTTCGTTGTTGCTCAACTCTTTTAATTTTTTGTATTTTAAAAAAGTGTATTGAGCTGTAATGCAGGCACGGGCATAACCGGCATGTCCATCTAAAAACCCTAAACGAAAAATATAATGCTGTAAAAAAGAAAATGCCGGCGATAACCATTGCTTACCCCACCATATTTTTTTCCCTTGTTTAAAGTATTTTTCAGCATTAAGGGCTGCATAATTTTCCATCTTTATTTTATATTCCTGCAAGCTTTGGGCTGTGTGGTGCAGTACATAACCGTTTAATTTTTTTATGGGCATCCCTGCAGGAATAATAAGTTGTTCATGTACTGCTGCATCATTCCATTTTACATCATTACGATGGAATAAACGGATGTGATGATCTCCGGCCCATTCGCCATACCTTAAATATTTGTCGCCCAAAAAAGTTTTGAAAGAAAGACTGTACACCACTTTTTCATCAGCACAGGGTAGCAGCAATAATGAATTTTTAAGCGTCTGGTCAATAGCTTCATCTGCATCCAGGCTAAGTATCCAGTTATATTTTGCCAGGCTGTTGGCTGTATTTTTTGTTTTACCAAATCCTTCCCAGCTTCCATTGTAAAGACTGGCACCAACTTGTTTTACTATTTCGGGGGTGCCATCGGTACTTCCATTATCATACACAACAATATCATCGGTAAGCCCTGCAAAACTTTGCAGTGTTTTTTTAATAACCCCGGATGAATTTTTGCAAATAATAACAATAGAAAGCTTTTGCATACTACGAAAATAAAACTATCAGCCATATTCACCTTGCTTAATGATTCAGCGTACTTTTGGATAGACTGAATATTTTTTTCATGCAGGAGTTACTTAAACAGATACAAGAGGGAAACATTAAAGCTCTGGCCCGGTGTATTTCATTGGTGGAAAATGAATACCCCGGCTTTGAGGAACTGCTTCAGTCGTTACCTGTTTCGTCTGCAAAAATCATTGGTATTACCGGACCCCCCGGTGCTGGTAAAAGTACTTTGGTGGATTCATTAATTGGTTTATTGGTTAATACGGGGAAAAAAGTTGCGGTACTTTGTGTAGATCCTTCTTCACCGTTTAACCTGGGTGCTTTATTAGGAGACCGCATCCGCATGAGTGACTGGTACACTAATCCCAATGTTTTTATCCGCTCCTTAGCAACAAGAGGTTCTATGGGTGGCCTGCATCCAAAGATTATAGAAATAACCGACCTGTTGAAGGCTTTTAAATTTGATAATATAATTGTAGAAACCGTGGGGGTGGGACAAAGTGAAATTGAAATTGCCGGGCTGGCCGATGTTACGGTGGTAGTGGTAGTACCCGAAGCTGGTGATGAAGTGCAAACTATGAAAGCCGGGTTAATGGAGATAGCCGATATTTTTGTTGTAAATAAAAGTGACCGGCCTGATGCTGATACT
>JBKJXQ010000450.1:0-5228 GCA_046716235.1 Chitinophagaceae bacterium | reverse complement strand
GAATTGGGCCAGGGATTAGTTGGTCAGTGTGCATTGGAAAAAGAAAGAATTCTTCTGACGAACGTACCTAAGAATTTCATCAAGATCAGTTCGGGACTTGGTAAGGCAGCACCGGTTAACCTGGTTGTACTACCCGTATTGTTTGAAAAAGAAATTAAAGATGTTATTGAACTGGAATCCTTTGATACTTTTAGTGAAACCCACCTTGACTTCTTAAACCAGCTGACAGAAAGTATCGGTATTGTATTGAATACGATTGAAGCGAATACAAGGACAGAAAGTTTGCTAGTACAATCGCAATCGTTGGCAGATGAGTTGGGAAGGACAAACGAAGAGTTACAGGACAAAGCTCACCTGCTGGCAAAACAAAAAGAAGAAGTAGAAGGAAAAAACAGGGAGGTGGAAGAAGCAAGATTGTCGCTGGAAGAAAAAGCAGAACAGCTGCAACTTACCTCCAAATATAAATCGGAGTTCCTCGCCAACATGTCGCATGAATTAAGGACTCCGTTAAATTCATTATTGATCTTGGCACAGCAATTATTTGAAAATCATGATGGTAACCTTAATGAAAAACAGATCAGTTATGCAAAGACCATCCACAGTTGTGGTGATGACCTTATTCAATTGATCAATGATATTCTTGACCTCTCTAAGATTGAGTCTGGTTATATATCAACTGATTTTGTTAACCTCCGGTTTAATGAGATCACCACATTTGTTGAAACAACATTCAAACATCTTTCAGAAAATAAAAATCTTCGGTTTAATATCGAACTGGATGAAAAACTTCCTCAAAGCCTGGAAACAGATGCGCAACGACTTAACCAGATCCTTAAAAATCTGCTTTCCAATGCATTTAAGTTTACGGAGAAAGGCGAAGTGAAATTGAGAATTTATGAAGCAAATCATAATTGGAAGCAACGTATTTCCAGCCTGGAGAATGCACAACGGGTAGTAGCCTTTGAGATCAGAGATACAGGTATTGGTATTTCCAAAGACAAACAAAATATCATCTTTGAAGCCTTCCAGCAGGCGGAAGGATCTACCAGCCGTAAGTATGGTGGAACAGGTCTTGGACTTTCTATCAGCCGGGGTCTCGCAGATCTTTTAGGTGGCTCTATAGAATTGACGAGTGAAGTGGGCCAGGGTAGTCGCTTTACTTTATTCCTGCCTATTGATTATAATCCTGCAATAAATAAAAGAGAAAAGCAGACCAGTCTTAAAGTAATTGAATATAAACTCGCAGAAGGCAGCAACCCCGATGCTGTTTTACAATCGGTTCCTACCATTAAGATGAATGAGACAAAAGACCTGGAAGCGTTGAATGAAATCATTAATGAAGCGGGAGATGACCGGAATAATATAAATAGCAATGATAAAGTAGTACTGGTGATCGAAGACGATCTCCGGTTTGGTAAGATCATGATGGAGAAAGCTCATGAGATGGATCTTAAAATTGTTATTGCTACTGCGTTTGGTAACGTATTTGATCTGGTAAATAAGTATAATCCTATCGCTGTTACGCTGGATGTAAAACTGCCGGATGCCAGTGGATGGAGAATTCTTGATTTATTTAAAAATGATATTAATTTCCGTCATATTCCGGTACACCTGATCTCCGGAGAAGAAAACAAGCTATTGGCTATGCAGCGGGGAGCCAGAAGTTTTAGCCTGAAACCTTTAAAAACAGAATCTTTAAATGAACTGTTCAATGATATAATAGATTATAATGAACGTAAAACTAAAAAGATTCTTATCATTGAGGATAATGAGCTTGACTCATCACAAGTAGCCAAAATATTAAACAACGGAGAACTGATTGATATTGAAATTATAGATTCGGGTATTAAGGCATTGAAAAGACTTACGGAAGATGAATATGACTGTATCATTATGGATTATATGTTACCGGATATTGGCGGAATGGAATTGGTAATGGAAATAGGTAAAATGAAAAAGACCCAGATGACCCCGGTATTGGTTTATTCTGCCCGTGACTTTTCTCCAAAAGAAAGAATACAGCTGAAGCAATATGCCAACAGGATAGTATTAAAAGATGTAAATTCTCTTGATCTGTTATTGGAAGAAACAGTGTTATTGCTTCACATTGATCATAAGGACCTTCTACCGAAGAAAAAGAAATTGATTGAGAATCTTCGTTCGAAAAATGATATCCTGACCAATAAGAAAGTGCTGGTAGTGGATGATGATGTACGTAACCTGTTTGCTCTTACCACGGCATTTGAGCGATATTCCATCCACACCATCACTGCGGAAAGCGGCCAGGAAGCCATGAATATCCTCGAAGAAAAACAGGATATAGATATTGTGCTGATGGATATCATGATGCCGGAAATGGATGGATACGAAACAACACAAAAGATAAGAAGAGAACACAAGAATAACAGTTTACCCATTATTGCCGTAACGGCGAAAGCGATGAAAGGGGATAGGGAAAAATGTATTGAAGCAGGAGCTTCTGATTATATAACCAAACCAGTGAAGATTGACCAGTTGCTTTCATTAATGAGAGTATGGTTATATAAATAAAATAATGGCCGCGGCTCCCAAACATAAAGAGGCTCTTACATCTGATGTCAGCATTCTTGTTGTAGATGACAGGGAGGATAACCTGTTCTCTATTGAAGCTATCCTTGAGAAAGACAAGTACAATATCGTCAAAGCAAATTCAGGCCGTGCTGCTCTAAAGATTTTATTGACGCAACATAATTTCTCTCTCATCTTAATGGATGTACAGATGCCCGACCTGAATGGGTTTGAAACTGCCACTATCATCTATGAAAGGGATATACTAAAAAGTATTCCGATCATTTTTATTACGGCTTATAGTAAAGACGATGATCATATATTTAAGGGATACAAGATGGGAGGTGTGGATTATATTTATAAACCCATAAATCCTGATTTACTAAGAGTAAAAGTAAGTGTGTTTGTAGAGTTGTATCGGAAAAACCTCCAGTTACAATTGCAGGAAAAAAAATTACTGACAGCCAACCGCTCCTTGCAAAAAGAAATCGAGGACCGGAAAATATCGGAAGATAAAGTTCAGCAACTTAATGAGCAATTGATACAAAATAATGCTCACCTGAAGCAGATGAATGAAGAACTGGATCAGTTTGCCTATATGGCATCACACGACCTGCAGGAGCCGCTGCGGAAAATTCAGATGTTTAGTGATAAGATACTGTTGAAAAAAGAACAGGATGGAGAATCAGAAAAATATTTTTCAAAAATTATCAGTGCTTCCCGGCGTATGCAATCATTGATCAATAACCTGCTGGATTTTTCCCGGCATTCGGTTAGCTCATCGGATTTCAGGGTAACAGATCTTAACCAACTGGTAAAAGAAACGCTGAGCGATCTGGAGATGGAAATTGAAAAAAGCAATGCTCAAATAAATTATAACAGCCTTCCCATTATTTCAGCAGTACCTGGTCTTATGCAACGGCTCTTTTATAACCTGCTCAGTAATGCGATCAAATTCCGTAAAAAAGATGTTTCGCCTGTAATAGATATTAAGGCAGAGAAAATGCAACCTGCTGAACTTTTATCCTTCACCAGCCATATAAATGGGAGCACTTATTACAAAATCACCATTACTGACAATGGTATTGGATTCGATAATAAACATAGCGGGGATATCTTTAAAGTTTTCAAACGACTCCACAGTTACCAGGAATTTGAGGGAACTGGAGTAGGATTGGCCATCTGTAAAAAAATTATTGAAAAACATGGAGGATCTATAATTGCTGAAAGCATAGTTAATGAAGGATCTTCTTTTATTATAATTCTCCCGGAGAAGCAGCTAAAGAATTAGCATTTAGAATCATAACACATTTTAGAAAAAGTTTGCAATAAGCATAGAAACAGCACCCGCTACCAATCCACCATACACTTCCTGTACCGTATGATCTGAAACAATAAACCGGGCTGTACAAACCAACCCGGTAAGCAAAAAAACGATGGCAAGCCACATACCAAAATTCAGTTGATGCGTAATGGCCATCATAACAAAAAACACTACTACAATACCCCCAGAGATAGCATGCAGGCTTACTTTCATTTTTATATTCACCATCAACCCGATAATAGTGCTGATAAAAGTGGCGAGGGCAAATTGAACAGCCTCCCGGGGTATATCCACAACATCCCTGGTTTGGCCAAAATTGTTCCATACATACCAAATCCAAAAATACCATATCATACAGGCAAGGAAAGGAATGACCCTGTCTTTTTGCGTCTGCAGATAAATAGTTTCAATAAAGTTTAATGCTTTTAACAGCAATACCGTAACAAGCGGAAAAAAGGTAAATGATACAACCGCCATCATCACCGTTCTTATTTTTTGAAATTCGTCAAATCCTGTAAAAAGATATGGATGGACATACACCAAAAAATAAACAACATACAGCGGAACAAAAACCGGGTGAAATATATAAGAGATAATTTTTGCTGCAATACGAACAGGGGCAGGTTGTTGGGGAAATTGCCTTTCTCTTATTTTATGTAACTCATTATTTTCGTCTGCCATTAATCTTGTACTCATAAAAAATGGATTTATGCAAAATAAACGATTTAGCGAAAAGGCGGTGTTTTTTGTATATTTATAATTCATCTGCTATTGCTTACCAAACACTACCTCATGAAGAAATTTCTGTTTGCTTTCCTTGTTTTTTTAACTGTTCAGGAGGGGTTTTCACAGAAAATAGATAAGGCCAGGATGCAGGTAATGTATGATGCCATTAAGGATGCCGGTATTCTGCACCCTGATTTTGTAATGGCCCAATGTATGCAGGAAACTGGCAACCTGGCCTGTAAAAAATGTTGTCTTCGCTACCACAACCTTTTTGGATTTATTGTAAATGGAAATAAATGCAAGAAATTTGAATCGGATAAGGAGTGCATAAAATATTATAAAGACTGGCAGAAAAAACGCTACTCCAAGTGGCGTAAAAAAAATCCTAAAGCAGATTACTACCATTTCCTGAAAACTGTGGGCTATGCCACCGGCGATAAATACAACAAAGAATTAAAACCAAAAGTAATTTGGGTCCAGAAGCATTTGCAACTATAGTTCGAAGTTTGCAATTTGAGGTTCGAAGTTCTTACAGAAATAGAGTTATTATTTATTAGTAAGCAACGTAAATTAAAAACAACTTCAAACCTATCACCCCAATCCTCAAATTTATTTCTTCAACCTCTTATCT
>JBKJXQ010000449.1:0-4431 GCA_046716235.1 Chitinophagaceae bacterium | reverse complement strand
GTATTTCTGGTCAATTGGATAACACCACTTTTCATTTATGGAGAAAAATGACCAACTGGATAATGGAGAATATGGGAAAAGAAAACACTCAAAAGTCAAAGCAATCTATACGTCCAAATAAAGCATTTTAATAAAAACAGAAAATAATAGAATTGCCCTTTCATAAAAATGGAGGGGCTTTTTTTTGTAAAGTTGCGAATTGCATTATACGTATTGTTATCAATATGGGTAGGATATCCATAAAATAAAGAACCCCCGACGGGAAGTCGGGGGGCCTAATCAAAAACCATTAACCATTAAACCTTATCCTATGAAAATTCAATGCTAATATCGTTAATAAAACCATAACACATAATATTTGGCTGTCATTTTTTAGTCTTTTTTTATAAAATATGCTGGTTAATATCATTTATTGATTCTACTCAATGTATGAATGCTTTATTTTGTAGTAGTGATTCTACAGAGCTAAAATGCAATCGTTTGCACATTTTCTGTTACCTTCCCTGAACATTCCCCAGACTTACCGGTTTATTAGATTGTATGAAAAAAGTAGTTGTAGCCATTTCGGGAGCCAGTGGCTCTGTTTACCCCAAAATTTTATTGGAAAAATTATTATTGGCAAAGGATCAGTTAGCAGAGTTGTCAGTAGTAATGACCGAAAAAGCCAAACAAGTGTGGAAAACTGAATTGGATAATGAGTCTTTCAAAGATTTCCCTGTAAAGTATTATAGCACCATGGATTTTATGGCTCCCTTTGCATCTGGTTCCGGCCAATATGATACAATGATTATTATACCCTGCTCCATGGGGACATTGGGTCGCATTGCAGCAGGTATTTCGAATGACCTTATAACAAGATCTGCTGATGTAATATTGAAAGAAAAAAGAAAATTGATTTGTGTTATCAGGGATACTCCATATAATTTGATTCATATCCGCAATATGGAATCAGTTACATTGGCCGGAGGAATTATTTGTCCCGCTACTCCTTCTTTTTACAGCAAACCCAAAACAATTGAAGAAGTAGCTGCCACAGTAGTGGATAGGGTACTCGATCTCGCCGGTCTTGATATTACCACTTTTCGCTGGGGAAAATAAAAAAGGGTTTGCCTTTTCATAAAAACCCTTTGCATGACACATTATTGGATACTACCTAATTAATATATTTTCCGCCTGCATTTATCCAGTCAGTAATTTTTTGTCTTTCTGCTGCTGGTAATAAACCACCCTGTGGCATAGGCGATGGATTCCCATCAACCGCCCTTGCCTTAATTCTATCCCCACTGTTTACAATATTACAATCCACTGCAAAATTCATCCCTCCATTAGTGACCGTTGCATTGTGGCAGTTAACACAATTGTTCTGAATAAGCGTTTTAACAGCACTAAACAAGGCACCAGGTGCCACATTCGCAACAGTCGTAGAAGCACTGGCTCCCGTACATCCATTTGCATCTTTAGCTGTTAAAATATAATTGCCCGCCGCCAAACCAGAAAAAACATTACTGGTTTGAAAAACACCACCCATACTGTATGTAAAATTTCCTGCCCCACCCGAAGCCGTAGCTGTTATTGTTCCATTATTAACTCCACAAGGTGTATTGGGTGTAACAGAATTGCTGACTGTAATAACAACTCCGGAACAAATATTTGGTGCTGTTAATGTAAAAGAAGCTGATCCGGTACAGCCACTGCCATTTTTAGCAATAACCGTGTAAGTACCTGCGCCGAGGCTTGTAAAATTTCCAGACGACTGAAATGTTCCTCCGTTAATATTAAATGTAAATCCAGAACTACCTGTAGCTGATGCACTGATACTTCCATCGTTTGCCGCAGCAGAAGTCGGATTAGTAGTAGTTGCATTTACGGTAATGGTTACTCCACTACAAGGATTGGGAGGTGCAGGAGTGCCTGTACTACCGCCTTTACTACAGGAATAAGCGACAATGACTATTCCAATCATCATAATTAGAAAAGAACGGATAGTAATAAATTGCTTCATTTAGTTGGTTTTGATAATTAAACGAAATGTTGTGAATACAGGTTGCCCCGAAAGAACAAAAAAATCCCTATTTTTTCTTCGCCTTTGCAAAAGGTTTTATTCCAACACTAAAAAGTAGCCCGCCACTGTTAAGTTTTACTTTACCATATCCAATACCGCTTAATGGTAATTTAATGTACGGTTCTACCATTATAGAAACATACTTGCTGATGCTGCGCTGATAGCCTCCTGATAAAGTAAGTATAGAAAAATAATGTTTATTCTTATTTTCAATTGTCCAGTTGCCGGTTAAGGTTTGTCCGGTGGGAGTTTGTTTATAATAATATGCATACGTTTCTTTTTTCATCAAATAAGATGAAAGGCCTGTAGATATAAACCAATTTTGTTTTGAAGACTTGCCAAAATTATAGCTTACAGCTATGGGTATTTCAATAACCTTACAGTCGGCAGTTACTTTTTGAAGATAGGTATAGTAAGCCCAGAAGCCGGCAGGCGGATGATATTCATCCGGCGAAGCAGAATAAATTTTTCGTCCGGTATAGATTCCCGTTCTTACAGTAAAACTGCCATTGAAGGTGTAACCAACCCCAGCACCAGTAAGTAGCTTCGCTTTACCAAATTTATCCGATCCGGCAAAGCTTATATCCGGCCCTGCAGAAAGAGAAAAATAAAAAGAACTGTTTTTCTTATTTTTTACCTTCGTATTCTTATCTGCTGGCAGCTTTGCTACTACATCATTCGTTGTTTTGATTGATTCATTGTTTGCCGGTTCTTTGCTTTCCTTTTGTGCACTATCGACTGTTGCAATTTCTTTATTTATTGTTAGTTTATTTATATTGTTGCTGTTAATATCTGTGACAATTATATTACCGGAAATTGTTTTTAAATTATTTTCAGATTTTTTTTCCAGCTGATCTATCTGAAGGCTGGCATTGTCCTGCGATTCCTTGCTCTCACCTGTTGCCGAAACAATCTTACCGGTTTTATTATTTATTTTTTTATGCTTTGAAGAGCTGTTGAAAGTGTTAACTACTTTTTTCTTTGTGATAAATTCAGTTTCAGCAACAGGTTGACCTTCTTTTGTGATTGCTTTGGACGAAATCGTTGAGTTATTTGGATTCTCATTTCCCTGTTGGGTCTGATTTATTTTTCTCAGCTCACCTGTACTTTTTTTATTTTTATCGGAGGAACTGATGGTTGATGGTTGTATAATAATTGGTGGTTGAGCTTCCTGTATTACCGTTGCAATTGATTTGTTTTTTTGCCATGGCTTGCTGATAAGCACAAAGGCACTGCCCCCCAATAAAAGGAATAACAGAAAAAATAAAATAAATCTTCGCCGGTCATCTTTTTCCTGCGGAAGATATTTGTTGAGCAGCTTTTCCATCTTTCCCCATGCTTTTTCATCGTAAGCTGGTTGATGATGCCCGGCGGCTTCTCTTATTTTATTATCAAATTTTTCAGATTGCATTTTTGGTGACTTGTATTTGGTTTTGCTTTAATAAAATTTTCTGCAACTGTAATCTTGCTTTGAAAAGATTTGATTTGGACGTACCGGTGGAAATACCCAACTCCTCGGCAATTTCATCATGACTTAATCCATCGATTACAAAAAGATTAAATACAGTACGGTAAGCCGGTGATAATAACTGTATGGCCCGGATAATTTCTTCGTAAGCTATTTTTTCCAATGCGTCTTCATTCAAAGAAGGAATCTGATATACTACATCATCCAATTGGGTTACCAGCTGATGTTTATGATATTTACGAAAATGATCAATCGCTGTGTACACTATAATTTTTCTTAGCCATCCTTTAAACGAACTAACTACATCAGAATAGGAAGGTTTAAAGCGATGGATTTCTTTAAATACCTTAAGAAATCCATCATTTAAAATTTCAATTGTATCATCATGTTTATTTGTATAGCGGTCGCAGATGGCCATAGCATACCCATAGAAAGAACTGTAAATAATTTTTTGGCTCTCCCTTTTATTCAGGGCACATTCCCCGATATGGTAGGTCAGTTCATCTGCAGATAGCAAGTGCTGGTAGTGTTTCATTCTCTATCGAAATACAATTGTTAAGGGTTGCCTTTGCCTACAAGTTACTTTAAATTTTCAAAAAGAACAGCTACCCATGAAAAGGGATAATCGCAAAGATGATATTGGTATGGATCAGATGGATTTACCAGCAGGGTTTTTAATTGTTTTTCTCTGTTTTGCAAAAAATAGGAACAAAAGCATAGAAATGGTAATTACAATTAAACCAACATCTTGAAATAGTAAATCCCGGAAAGGGGTGTATAAGACAACAGCACCACCGATAATAGCAGTGCCGAACGACAACCCGATACCCCTCTCTGTTTTACCTTTTACCGATTGAATAAGTAAAGAAGTGCTGGCCGGTATACCCGATTGCAATAATCC
>JBKJXQ010000448.1:0-3342 GCA_046716235.1 Chitinophagaceae bacterium | reverse complement strand
GACATATAATGATAAGCAGATTAGTTTTATTATTATAGTTAAAAATACAGCATCTTCCACAAAAGAAAAAATGCCGGGAATTTAATGAGGTTCGACATGAATAGTATAAAAATTGTAGCCATTTAATTGGCCTTTAAATTCTTTTTCTTTTTGCGAAAGAAAGGATTGAAATTGATTCAGATCTTTTTCGTGTAAGACAACAAGTAAAATTGCCAGATCCCTGGTATTAAAACTGGAAAGATTATTTATTTCATTTACATTTTTTAATTCCGGAATATAAGAATAGAGACTAATCCTTCCGGTAATATAATATGCAGAACCTGTTACAATTACTTTTTCTCCGGGTTTTTTTTCCCTTTTAATTATTGCTGCTGCGTATTTTTGAAACCTGTCTTCATTTTGCCAGCTGTATTCTTCTTTATTTAAATTTTTTATGCGGTTCATCGTAAACAGTATTCCTCTGAACATTTCCGGGAGCAATAGTAAGAGGGAAAAGCAGAATATAAATTTGAATAATCGTATTGTATTGTTAGCGTAAAACCTGTATAAGATGAAAACAGCAATATGAATCAGTACAGCTATCAGACCATGGTAACGGGGGTCTTCAATATAGGTCCATAGAAGGCCGGGGAGAATTTCTTCTTTAGCTACACAAAGTGACAGGGTTAGCAGTACAATCGTTATCGTTAGGGAAATAAAGAAAACGAGATAAAAATAATCGGATAGCAAAGTAATTTTTCTGAATCTATTATTAAAAATATTTCTACTAATAAAGAGTATAGCTGATAAGGCCAGTACCAGATGCAGTAATTGAAAAGCCCGGTAAATTGCGATTTCTATAGCTGAGGGTAAATGAAATAGCAAAGATATAGTTTCAGGTTTAATGAAGGAGGCGGGGATATAGGGATAAGCAGACAAAATATGTTCCGGAAAGAATCCTCTTTCCGGCTGGCTGATGTAAGCAACCGATCCGCTTATATTTTTTTGATGAAGAATTAAAGCCCCTAATACCAGCACAGTAATGGCTAAGGAATATATCCCTGCTTTTTTAAATTTTATTTCTTTTTCGGCAACACCTTTAATTATCAGGTATACTGGAATAATGAAGACAACGGGAAAAAATAAATATTTAATTGCAGCGCAAAGAATCAATGAAATAGAAATTGTAGCTGTTTTCGCCTCCCATCTTTCTTTTGTTTTAAGAAGGGAGAGTGTGTAATAAAGCCCTGTAATAAAAATAGGGATAGCAATAGCATCCGAGGAAGCTATAAAATAGAAGTAGTAAATGAAAAAACTGGTTAGTAAGGTAAATATATTTATAAGGTAAACAGGTATTTCAAATAATTTTAAAATCTTCCGGGTTACAATAATAAGTGTTATGGCTGCAACTATATCAAGGGTAAGACCTGCCGCAATGTAATTATTGTTAAACAGTAAATAAAAAGGAGCTAATAGTAATGAATAGCCCGGCGGCCAGTTAATAAGCGGTTCGTAAATGGTTGATGAGAGATCTGCTGGTAATACATAACTGGTACTGATGCCATGCCCTTTAACAAAATTCAAAGTTGCCAGGTGCTGATACATACCATCAACCCGGATATTAAAAAAGTACAACAACTGAATCACACGACCTGCAATTGCCAATAGAATAATTACCAATGTAATTTTTCTATTAGATAGATTTTTTTTTATTTTATCAAAACTTGTGGACATTATGTGGGATAATACAGGATTCAATAGTATATAGTTTCCAAGTTCCTGGTAATTAATTTCATTCGCTTAAAAAACTTGTAGAATCTTTTAGTAGCGGTAGCTTTTGCTCAAATTGTGAGTTTAATAATACTCTGAACTGATTAACATTTGACATTCCATCATAAAAACCCGAATAGTTTCCATTCGGGATAAAAATGGCATTAATATTCATAAACTGGTACTTATTATCTACTTTTTCATCTGCCTCAAACTGCCGGAAGCCATGATCACTCATTAAAATGATGATTGGAGGCTGCCTGGAGTTTGTCTTAATAGAGTCAACTAAATCAAGTAGTTTTTTATTGCAATAAACAAGATATTCAATATAGGCTTTTTTATCTACTTTGTTTTCATCCATCATGCCGGGTGGGGTTATTCTCTTCCCGCTACTGTCAAAATAATAAGGATAATGGGGCATTAAAAAATGGGTATAGACAAATTTAGGAGTTTCATTTTTTTTCTTAACATTATCCCTGAGCAGGGTGTCAATTTCCAGGTTATTATATAAATTATGATTCAGAATGTTTTTTATTTTCTGTTTGGACGCAAAACTGAACCAAAGTGCTTTATTAGCACGGTTAGTAAATGTTTGTGCCGTTATCAATGCTTTTCTTTTGGGTAGAAAAGCAGGAGTTATTGGTTTCGGATGTCCCAAAAAATCAAAGAAGGAGTAGTTATAAATTTGATAACCAATTTGTTTAAAAAACTTACTGACATTATTTATTTCTATTCGATCAGCACAAAGAAACATATCTTTATTATTGATAATAGTACTACTCAGGTTTACATTATAACTCATATTTAATAAAGAGGCCATTGAATATATAGTCCAGTTATAGTTAGATTTTGTATCGTTAATCACATGAAAACCTCTTTTAATCAAATCATTTTCAAAAACACTATTATCAAATGAAAAAATATCTTTCAATTCAGTTTTTCCCGCATATTCATCCGCAATAATTAAATAAATATCAGGTTTTTTACAACTGTCACAAGGAATATATTCAGCAGGAAAAGCGATAGCTCCTGGAATTTCCTTTTGTGTAAACTTGAATATCAGGTTGCCTGTGTCCAGCAAAATTAGCAGGAGTAATAGTACATTCAGGTATTTACCAATTTTGGTAAATGTTTTTTTCGTTTTTTTTATATAAATAATAATTATCAGAAAGATGATGGCTGAAACTGGTATAATAAAAGAATATTTTATAATAACTGTGTTATCAAAATTAAATTTCAGCATATCATGTATACTTCCAAAAAAGAAATTATAAGCCATAATGCAGAATGCCACCAGGTTGGCTTTGTGAAAATTTTTATAAAGCATCCAAAACAGTAACGAAAATAATAACGAGATGGCAAGATATATTACGTTCAGTAATAAAGCGTCTTTTACCGGAACAAGTGCATAATGTTCTGTATACCCGTGTAGCACAAAAAAAACCGGTAAGAGGTAAAGAAACACCGGTTTTGTTTGAAAAAAAGTCTTTACCTTATCCATTTCTTTTCATTAAATAAAGAGTTCGTCCGGAATTACCCACGGGTTGTTTGTTTTTAATAAAAAAATATTCTTTGAAAACTGTCTCAAATTTT
>JBKJXQ010000447.1:0-8306 GCA_046716235.1 Chitinophagaceae bacterium | reverse complement strand
GGACGGCACTACTGCTGATGCTGTTTTCGCTTCTTGTAATTTTACTGCCGGTAGGGTTGCTCATAAATATGCTTTCCTCAAAAGTGAGTTATGCGGTGCAGCATTCCGATGAGTTGATAACGGCCTTAAAAAAAGTGGTGACTACTGTAGAACAAAAATTTAATGTTACCCTTGCAAGCGATGCCAATATTAATAAGCTGGGTAGCGGTATTGCACAAAGCCTGCCACAGATTCTTGGTGCCACATTCAACACACTCTCTACTATCATCTTCATGTATTTTATTCTCTACTTTATGCTGGTGAATGGCCGGAAGATGGAAAATGCCTTATATGAATATATTCCGTTGCGTGATGAAAACGTAGCCCAGCTTGGTAAAGAAGTACATACAATGGTAATGTCGAATGCTATCGGCATACCATTGATTGCTTTTGCACAAGGGCTGATTGGGTTGATTGGCTATTTAATAATTGGTGTAAATGAGCCTTTCTTCTGGTTTGGTGTTACCTGCATAGCAGCCATGTTGCCGGTAATAGGTGCTGCACTGGCTTATATACCATTGGCTATTATCTTCTTTGCTAACAATCAAACCGGTCAGGGTATAGCCATGCTGATATTTGGTTTTGGTATAATTGGTACTGTAGACAATGTACTCCGCTTTACTTTATTAAAACGGTTGGGTGATGTGCATCCGCTTACAACAGTATTTGGAGTTATCATTGGATTAAAACTATTTGGCTTTATTGGACTAATATTCGGTCCATTACTTATTTCATTATTTATGTTGCTGCTAAAAATCTATTCCAGCGAATTCATCACCAAGCAAAGAGATATTAATAACATACCCGGGAATTAAGTTAGTTGATGAAATGTAGTATTTAATAAGATGTTCAATACGTAAATACATTTAGTAGTTCGTAACTTTCCTTGTTACTATCTTATAATAACTTCGTAGTTGTTCGCAATTCCTTTAGAAACAAACATTTATTACTTGCATTTATAACATTCAGATAATATTTTAGCATTGCCTTACGTTTTTAAATCCTACCGAAGGTGTAATATCTAACCAGAGATTGCTTCGGAGAAAACCCGTACCCAAAGTGAAAAACTTATTTATTCCAATATTCCTGGGATTATTATGTATATCGTTTACAATAATTCCATCTGAACCAACAGCCAGTAACAATACTGCTGTTATTGCCTCTCCTGTTATTAAGGATTCATCTTTTGGTACTGTTTTTTCAGCAGCCAGTGCAGTGTATAATAAAATCAACCTTCAGGTATATGGTTTATCAGCTGATGTATTTAATTATGCATGGAAGGGGTATCAAAGATTACTGGAAAAAAAGATGATCAGCCGGAGTAATTACTTAACTATCTGTGATTTCAGCCAATCGTCCGGTCAAAAAAGACTTTACATTATTGATGTTATACAAAATAAATTAATCACCAACTCTTATGTGGCACATGGCCGTAATTCAGGTGCCGGCTATGCTACTAAGTTTTCCAATAAACCTGAATCATTACAAAGTAGTCTTGGCTTTTATATAACCCAGGGTACTTATCAGGGGGCACATGGTCTTTCATTGCGGATAAACGGTGTAGATACAGGCTATAATGATAAAGCGATGGCAAGAAATATTGTAATACATGGTGCGGCGTATGTAAACGAAGCAAGGGCAAAGCAAGGGGTATTTATGGGACGTAGTTTTGGTTGCCCTGCAGTACCACAGAAAGAATCAGCAAAAATTATTTCCACTATACAAAATGGAACCTGTCTTTTCATCTATCACCCTTCAAGGAATTACCTGCTTAGATCAAAAATATTAAACGGCTGATTGGACTCATAACAAGGATGGATGATAACAAAAAGCTCAACTTCTCATGGTTGGGCTTTTTTGTTTTTCATTAGCTACGAACCACACCGGAGTACTAAAATGTTGTATCAGGCACTTATACAATTGGTCCTGACTTTCTAAAAGAATTTAGAAAAAGTCTCTTCAATGATGATGTATCCCATCCAGCTCATCACTCCTACCACCAGCCATCCTGCTAATTGCATCCATAAAGGGTGTTTGTAACCTTTCATGATCCTGCTCTTTGTAGCGGCAATTAGCATGATGGAAAGGGCAATGGGTAATATTAATCCATTGATAGCTCCTGCAAACAATAACAACTCTCTTGGCTTGCCAATTAAAATAAATATGCAGGTGGTTAAAATAATAAAAACAGAAATACATAATCGTTCATACTTTGCGAGGATAGGATGGAAAGTTTTGAAAAAAGAAACAGATGTATACGAAGCCCCTACGACAGAGGAGATAGCTGCACTCCAGAGTACGATGCCAAAAATACGAAGGCCGGTTTCCCCTGCTGCAAAACCAAAAATAGTGGAAGCAGGATTGTCTTTATTTAAAACAGCTCCCTGCGTCAATACCCCTACAGCAGCAAGAAATAATATAAACCGCATAACAGTTGAAATGATGATACCTGTTAAAGCACTTTTATTTACTTCTTTCAAATTATCTTTTCCTTTAATGCCGGCATCAAGCAAGCGATGTGCCCCGGAAAAGGTAAGGTAGCCCCCCACCGTGCCACCTACAATGGTGACTATAGCAATCATACTTATTTTTTCAGGAATAATAGTGCGATGAATAGCTTCGAGTAAAGGCGGATGTGCCCGGAAGGCAATAAATAAAGTAAGAATTATTTTAATTGTACCCAGTATTTTAGTAAAACCATCAAGCATTTTACCCATTTCCTTTACCCAAAACAAAATTAATGCTACCACACCGCTGATAACAGCACCTTGCTGAAACGATAAGCCTGTTAATACATTTATGCCTAACCCGCAACCGGCAATATTGCCGATATTAAATGCAAAACCTCCGAGAACCACCAGCACCGATAAAAAATATCCCAGACCTGGCAATAACTTGTTGGAAATATCCTGTGCCCTCATTTCACTCACTGCTAAAATGCGCCAGGTATTTAATTGGGCACCAATATCTATCAACACTGAAACAAGAATGACAAACCCAAAACTTGTCATCAGCTCTTGTGTAAATACGGTTGTTTGTGTAAGGAACCCCGGACCGATAGATGAGTTGGCCATCAAAAAAGCAGCGCCTAAACCCACACCACCCAATAATTTAAATTTAGAGGGCTTTGGTTTCAATTTTATTTATAATTTGAATTGTCATGACTTAATCGCCTCATAAATTACTTTAGCAAATTCCACTGCATGTTTTCCATCGCCATGAATGCAGATTGTTTCTGCAATAATAGGAATTGTTTTTCCGGTAACTGTTGTTACACTTCCTTCTTTTATCATTTGTAAAACTTGTTTTATCACTTTTTCTTCGGTATCGATTAAGGCATTGGTTTGCGAACGGGGTGTTAGTGATCCATCATCCTGGTATGTGCGGTCGGCAAATACTTCACTGGCTGTTTTTAATCCCACCTTTTTTGCTTCGCTGATGGAATGGCTGCCGCTTAATCCCACTAAAATAAGATTGCCGTCGAAATCTTTTACTGCCTTTGCGATAACAGTTGCCAGAATTCCATCTTTAGCAGACATATTATACAATGCCCCATGCGGCTTTACATGATTTATTTTTGCATCCAGTGCAGTAGTTATTTCATTCAAAATAATTAACTGCTGCGATACCAGTTCATACACTTCATCATTGCTGAGTTGTATCTCACTTCTTCCAAAATTTTCTTTATCAAAAAATGAAATATGTGCACCAACGGCCACATTGTATTGAATTGCCAGTTGCACTGTTTGCCACATTGTTGCTGTATCCCCGGCATGATAGCCACAGGCAATATTCGCAGCATTAATTAAGGGCATAATAACTTCATCAGTCCCGGCACCTTCACCCATATCGCAGTTGATAAGATAATTACTCATTAATGCAGTTTAAAATATTCCTGTAATCTGAATGTACAAGCATTTTGCAGTTGCATCAAATGTTGCTGCTGTTTTATTAATAACTCTTCCGCCATTTGCTGGGTTGCCAACCGGAAGCGTAACATTTCACCTGCCTTCATTTGCGCCAGCTTGGAATGATGTGCTGAAATAACATGCGCCACTCTGGGATAGCCACCTGTTGTCTGATGATCGGCCATCAGAATAATTAACTGTCCATCGGGTAATAACTGAATGGTTCCAAAACTTACTGCTGAAGAAATGACTTCATCATTGGTTGTTGTTAATAGCTGTTCGCTTTTTAACCTGAATCCCATTCTGTCAGACTGGTTGGTAATAGTAAAAGGCTGGCCAAATATTTTCTCTTTGGATTTATCCGTTAATCTGCAACATTCATTTCCAGGGAGTATTAAAATTTCATTAGTACTGCTGTTTTCCCATTTGTTATCAGCTTTCCATGGAAGTACTAAAAACTCTTTTGTTCCTAAAATAGAAATTACATCACCCTCTTTTTTTAAAATAATCTCATCATCTTTTCGAAAAGCCCTTCCTTTAAAACCACCAGTCTCCGCTTTTAAATTGGTACTGCTGCTGCCCAGCCATGCAGGAAGATTAAAACCTCCCTGCACAGCCATAAAGGCCCTTGCTCCTTTTGCCGTTTTATGAAATTGAAGCACCGTATTTTTATTAACCAATACCGGATGAAGGAATGGAATTTTTTCTCCGTTAATGCAGGCACAAAAATCAGCACCGCTTAATGCGATGAGTGCCGGCCGCTGAAAAATAAAAACAGATGGGGGAAAGTGTAATTCAATTACTGCCTCCTTCACCTCATTACCCACAAGCATATTAGCAATCTGTGCTGAAAATTTGTCCATCACCCCGCCGGGATTGATACCAAGATGCTGGTGACCATAGCGTCCCAAATCCTGAATAGTATCCAGTATGCCTGCTTTAAAAATTTTTAAACTCATGTCTCACCCTCAATCTCTCTCCAATTGGAGAGGGAAATTTTGAATGTGAAAAAAATCTTTTTCATTGATTTCGTAAAACTGAATGGTATCTCCTGCTTTTAATAACACTGGTTCTTCTCTGGTAGCATCAAATAATTTTAATGGTGTTCTTCCGATTATATGCCATCCTCCCGGTGATGTCAATGGATAAATACCCGTTTGTTTGCCTGCAATGCCAACACTACCAGCTACAACATTTTGTGGCTGTGGCTTTCGGGGCATTATTATTTTTTCATCCACTTCCCCCATATAAGCAAAGCCGGGTAAAAAGCCGAGCATATACACTTTATAATCAGATGATGTGTGAATCTGTATTACTTCATCAATCGAAATATTTTTTGCTATCGCCAATTCTTGTATATCCGGTGAAAAATCATCTTTATAGCAAACCGGTATTCTTACTAATCTTTCAATAATTATACTTTGCGGGGCCGGTATTTTCAATTTTTCTTCCAATTTTTCTTTCATCCATTCAAACACTGTTGTTGCAGCCGGTATTAGTTTTCTGAGTAGTAAAACATTATAATGAATACTGAGGGTATTGTAAGCAGGAATTGCTTCAATCATTCCAGGAAGTGGTACTTGTTGCAACTCCTTAAATCTTGCAATTACTTCTTTGTTGATTGATTGGTTAATAGTATTACCAAAATCAATGGTGAGTGCAGAGTCACCCAAAGGAAAAATACGGTATGGGATAATTGCATTATTCATTTTAAACTCATTTCAAGATACCAACTTAACTTTACTTTCCTATGTCAAGATTCAACCGTAATGATAGTTTCAATTTTTTAAGTAAGCTTACCGTTCGTCGTGCCTGGAATGGTATAAAGGTGCTGAGTAGTTATTATATCAGTAAATGGACAAAAAGTCCGGTACAATGGGGTTACCCGGTTTCTATTTCTTTTGAGCCTACCACTTCCTGTAATCTTCGTTGTCCGGAATGCCCAAGCGGCCTCAGGGCTTTTACACGGCCAACCGGCATGCTGCAAAGAGATTTTTTTAGCGAAACAATTGATCAATTGTCCAAAGATTTACTCTACCTCGTTTTTTACTTTCAGGGAGAACCTTACCTGAACCCAAGTTTTTTGGATATGGTAAAATATGCATCGGCACAAAAAATTTATACCGCCACCTCTACTAATGCCCATTACCTGACCGATGAAAATGCTAAACGAACTATTGAAAGCGGCCTTGACCGGTTAATTATTTCTATTGATGGTACCACACAGGATGTTTACCAGCAATATCGGGTGGGCGGGCACCTGAATAAAGTAATCGAAGGCGCAAAAAATATGGTGAAGTGGAAAAAGGAATTGAAAAGTAGTACGCCTTTTATTGTGTTTCAGTTCTTAGTAGTAAAACCTAATGAACACCAGATTGAAGATGTAAAAAAATTAGGTAAAGAAATAGGCGTGGACGATGTATGGTTTAAAACAGCACAGGTGTACGATTATGAAAAAGACCCTAACCAGTTGATACCAACTATTGATAAATATAGCCGCTATAGAAAAACTGAAACCGGGCATGAATTCAAAGGCAAGTTGGCCAATCATTGCTGGCGTCTATGGCATGACCCCGTAATAACCTGGGATGGACTGGTGGCCCCCTGCTGTTTTGATAAAGATGCACAGCACCAGTTGGGTGACCTTAAGAAAAAATCCTTTAAGGAAATTTGGAATAACAGGGAATATAAAAATTTTCGAAAGAAAATTCTAGGCGGGAGAAAACATATTGATATTTGCTCCAACTGCAGTGAAGGAACTAAAGTATGGGGCAATGATTAACTATTAAATAGACCTGTTTATGCAAATGTCTTCATCCATATCCACCCGCCTGCATTATCAGCATAAATCCTTACTTGATATTATTGATGGCCTTACAGACGAACAGGTAAGGCGGCAGGTGGTTATGGGCAAGTGGTCTATTTTTGAAAACATTGTTCACCTGCAAACCTATCAGCATATTTTTATCAGGAGGGTGAAACAGATACTGGAGGAAAATAATCCGCAATTTCCCCGGTATAGTGCAGAAAGTGATCCGTCGTTTCTTGACAGTTGCACCCTATCTACCAGGGAAATAATACAAGATCTTATTGGTACCAGAAAAGATATCCATTTGGAAATGGCACAGTTTAAAGAAGAGGATTTTAGTAAAACAGGACAACACCCTGCATTTGGCCAAATGAATTTATCGCAATGGCTTAATTTTTTTCTGCTACATGAGGCACATCATCTTTTTGCTATTTTCAAACTGGCTGCGGAATTAAAGAAAACCAGCTCAGTATTCCCAAAAAATTAATCCAAATGTTGTAGTCAGTTTTATAATTACAAGATGCCAGATACATGTTGAAATTGGATTTCTATATTAAGCCTACTTGTTTTTAACCCAGCAGACTACCAGGTTTTCATTTTATCATAGAGAATGGTATAGAAGGAAGCAAATCCTTCAAAAAAACTGCGGACAGATTCGGACAAAACTTTCATAAAAAGGCTTTTGTTTTTTGAAATAAAATGGTTTAGTGGCGTTTTCACAAATCAACATGATAATTCTACATACGTTATACTTCTAAGTGAGGATTTTCTGCATCAATGCTGCCTTGCCAATGTTAAGAAATAGTAAATCCTGATTTAAAGAGAAAACAAATCCGAATAATTCAATGTTTAAACATTAATTTTGTTCTTTTAATTATTCATCTTTAAAAAATAGTAAAATGATTGATTTAAGAACTAATGTTGACCAGTTAAATCAGATGATACTGGAAGGAAAAATTCTCGAAGGCTTTGAAAAATTTTATGCTGATGACGTGGTAATGCAGGATAACAATTACCCTGCCCGTGATGGCAAAGAAGTAAACCGTCAGTTTGAAGAGGCTTTTGTAAATGGTCTTACGGAATTCCGCGGAGCTAAAGTGATAGATACTATTATCAGCGATGACCTGGCAGTTGTAGAATGGTGGTTTGACTACACTCATAAAGATTTCGGCGTTCGCAACTATACCCAATTAGCTGTTCAACGCTGGAAAAACGGAAAGATTGTAGAAGAAAAATTCTACTACAATAACTAAGAATATTTCAATCCCGGGAAAAAGTTTTGTGATAATTGTTTTCTTATCACAAAACTTTTTATTTTAATAGTTAAGTTTACATGATGGGAATTGATAAAGAGATACAACAGGCAAAATTCCGCAATCCCCGCCAAAAGGCAGGTATAAACCTTATTTATACTCTGGCATGGATAAGAGAGAGAACAAGATCCATTTTTGAGGCCGAAGATATTACCCCTCAACAATTCAATATTCTTCGCATATTGAGGGGTAGTTTTCCGCAACCCCTTTCCACTTTGCAAATACGGGAACGAATGC
>JBKJXQ010000446.1:0-10607 GCA_046716235.1 Chitinophagaceae bacterium | reverse complement strand
CTCCAGAGCAGATGGATATAAAAAAAGTTTTAAAAAAAACTTTGCCGTTATTAGATGGCGGTTTTCATGTGGCGGGAGTTACGGGCAATGGTATCGGTTTTGTTTTCCGTGATGCACATGGCATACGGCCATCCTATTATTATATTAATGAAGAAGTGGTAGTGGCTGCATCAGAAAGGGCGGCTATCAGAACAACATTTAACGTTGGTGAAAATGAAGTAAAGGAACTGCTGCCCGGACAAGCATTGATAGTAAATGAAAAAGGGGAAATTGAAATAGCACAGATATTAGAACCTAAAGAAAGAAAAGCATGCAGCTTTGAACGCATTTATTTTTCCCGTGGCAGTGATGAAAAAATTTATAAAGAAAGAAAAGCACTGGGTTATAATTTGAGCAAAAGAGTGCTGGATGCAATAGATCATGATTTAAAAAATACTATTTTTTCTTTTATACCGAACACCGCTGTAACTGCTTTTTACGGGTTGGTAAAAGGCATGGAAAACTATCTGAACAAAATAAAAATTGAACGAATATTAAGCTGGGGGAAAGATTTTGACGAAGAGAAACTTAGTGAAATGGTAACCCGCCGCATCCGGCAGGAAAGAATTGCCATTAAAGATGTAAAGATGCGAACCTTTATTACGGAAGATGCGAGCCGTAATGAAATGGTGCAACACGTTTACGACATTACTTACGGAACAGTCCGCCCGGGATTGGATACCCTGGTGGTTATTGATGATTCTATTGTAAGAGGCACCACTCTTAAAGAAAGTATCATTCGCATGTTAGGAAGACTAAAACCAAAACGTATCATTGTTGTGTCTTCATCACCCCAGATCCGTTATCCTGATTGCTATGGTATTGATATGAGTAAGATGGGTGATTTCATTGCATTCAACGCTGCCATAGAACTGATGAAGGAAAGAGGAAAGATGGATTGCCTGAAAGAATTGCTGGAAAAGTGCAAAGAGATGCAACGAACCAATCAGCTGCATACTGAAAATGTGGTGAAACAATTATACAAACAGTTTACCACGGATGAAATTTCTGATAAAATAGCACAACTCATTACACCTGCTGGTCTGAATATACCGGTGGATGTTATTTTTCAAAGTATAGAAGATCTGCATAAATCTTGTCCCAATAATTTAGGAGATTGGTATTTTACCGGCAACTACCCCACCCCCGGTGGTAATAAGGTTGTAAACAAAGCTTTCATGAACTATATGGAAGGAAAGAATGTGAGAGGATATTAAAGCCCCCATCCTCTGAAGGAGTTTAAATCCAATTGTTTCGGGAGTTGTTTATTTCCTTTTGTCTTTTTTAAAAATGGAAGATTTATTAACTTTATACATTACCAAACTTTTTAAAAGAAGTAATGACAAAATCAAATGAATCTAAAACCCATGTAAGGGCAGGGACTAAAACCTTATTACTTGTCCGACATGCAAAAAGCGACTGGGGAAATTTTGCGCTGCCGGATTTTGACAGACCATTGAATGAACGGGGCAAAAAAGATGCGCCGGTAATGGCTCAACGATTGCTGGATAAAAATATTAACATTGACGCTTTTATTGCCAGCCCTGCAAAGCGGGCAAAAAAAACAGCCGGATTTTTTGCGGAAGCTTATAAAAGAGATAAACATGAAATTATTTTTCATCAGGAATTATATGGAGCAGATGAAAATATATTTTATAATATTATAGCAGCAGCTAAAAATAAATTTGATACCATTGCTATCTTTTCCCATAATCCTGGTATTACAGATTTTGCTAATCAGCTTACTGACAAAAAAATTGATAATATTCCTACCTGTGGCATTTTTGCCATAAAGATTGATAGTGATAGCTGGTCTGATTTTAAAACTGCAAAAAAAGAATGCTGGTTTTTTGATTATCCTAAAAACGCTGATTAGTTCTGAACTTCTACAACTGTTACATTTTTCCGGCTCACTAAAAAAACACCGGTAAATATCATAACACCAGATAGTATTTTTTGTAAAGTAAATTGTTCATGCAATACTACTGTAGCCACTATGGCTGCAAAGATCGGCTGCGTGTAAATGTAAGCACCGGTAACACCTGCACCCAGGTGCTGAAGACCATATACAGTAAAAAAGTAAGCAAGGAAAGTACCGCAGATGACAATAAAAGAAAGTGAAGCAAAATGGGAGACCTCAAACTGCGACCACTGAATAGAGGAGAATTGCATCCATCCAAATGGCAATATCATGATGAAGCCAAAAGTAAAAACCCACCTTATTACATGCAATGGAGGATAAGCTTTCATCAAAGGCTTTACCAACATAAAATATATTGTGTAGAAAATCGCATTTAATATAATCAAAATATCACCGGACAACGAAGCAGTATTATTTCCAGCTTTTTCTTTTGAAAGAATTAATAATACTGCACCGCCAATACCTAAGGCCAATCCTGCGGCTTTGAACAGCGTTACTTTTTCTTTCAATACCCAAAAAGCGAATAGCGTAATAAGTAATGGCGTACACAGCATCAGTAAGGAGGCATGAATGGTGGAAGTCATTGTAAGGCCTTTGATAAAGAGCATCTGGTTGGCAGCCACACCTGTAAAACCGCAGAGTAGAAAGCGGGGTAAATGTTTTTTCTGGATACCGATTGCTGTTTTTCCAAATAACCAAATTGTCCAGAATAAAATAAGGCTGACACCCACCCGGAGAATATTAACACCATAAGGCCCAATCAATGATGGTGAAATATATTTTACCATGCTATAGTTAGTAGCAAAAAAAATATTCGTAAGCAGAACTGCAATATGTGCTTTGGTATTTGTTTGCAGAAAAATATATTAAACGTAAAGGTAAATGCTACAGATTTATTTGAACGGATAAAACAGACAGCAAATTTGAAATTGCCCCTTCAAGTGGTTTTGAGGAAGTGTCTGTGGGAAATTGATACGTAAATTGCTGCACATCAAGAAGAGCGGCTGTCAACGAAAAATCTTTTTGTAATACACAATAAGCAATTTTCTTTTCAAATAAATAATTGGCCAGGTACTCCTGTTCTGTTTGCCCCGGTGTGGGAATCAAAATATTCTTCTTCCCCATCTTCACAATATCCATTACAGAACTGTAACCGCATCGGCCAATGATATATTCAGCTTGCTGTATTTCTTTATTTAATTCAGTGGCTGGTAAATGGTTAAAAAATTTGATCATACCGGTTGATGGAATAACAGACTCCAAACCGGGCAGACCTCTTACAATAGTAGCGGTTAAAGGATAATGGGCAATCTCCGTTATAATTTTATCTTCAAGAATACTTCGTTGCGGTTCAGGTCCCGAGAGGATAATAAGCAGGTGGCCTTTTTTTTCTTCTGCCTCGCTTAGTTGAAACCTTGATTGTAAGCCGATATATCGAACAGGCACAGCAGGTTTTTTTATCGGGTGTGATAATATTCCAGCTAAATTATCATCATTTTCTGTATCAGGAATCCAACATTCTGTAAAGCGTTTGATATATTTATAGTTACTTTTCTGCAGAATATGTTCTGTCCATTTTCCCAAGGGGCTTTTAATCATTAACTGGTGTGTAATAAAAATACAGGGAATAGCAGCATGATATAAACCATACCGGTTATCACTAATTACAGCATCAAATCCATGTTCCTGTATTGCTTTTTTCAGCCACTTTTTTTCTCTTTTAATTGCTGAGAGAATTTTATTTGTTTGTTGAAAGATGCTTAGTAATAAACCAATGGCAGAGCTGGCATATTTCACCCGGTATCCTTCCAGTTGTAAAAAAGGAAGTTTTGGAAATTCTTGTTGAAGCAATTCTTTTTGTAATCCCTCACCGGCCAGCCAAACTTCGGCACCTTGTGCTAACAGGCTTTGGATAATGGGGATGCACCGGGTGGCATGGCCCAGCCCCCAGTCAAGTGGAGCCACAAGGATGCGGAATTTTCGCAAGGGTTTTCCCATAACAGGTTGATCTATATTAATATTTGTCTTTTTTGACACCCGGCATACTAATTTGTCGGTAAAATAGTTTTAATTTAGAACTTGTATTTAATGAATCCAAAGAAAAAAACATGAAGACCCTTAACAAAATAGCCCTTTTATTGTTACTTATTACTGTAATAGCCACATCATCTTGCAGTAAAAATTATTATTCCGGAAGCGGAAAAGGTGGCAAAAACTGTGGTTGTCCCGGGCTCAAAGGAATGAGCGGCTATTAAAAAGAATTGAAATGATAAACCTCCATCGTGACATACTGGTACTGCTGAAAAATGAGTTTATGTCTGACGATGCCTTGCAGCAGGAAGTAAAAATGCTGAATACATTACTGGCACAAGCTGAAGCCTCTGAATCTTTTTGCACTGCCCACGAATTGGTTGACCGCAACAAGATTACTTCCCGAAAAAAAAAGATACTAAAAGAAGCACATTATAAAACGCTGCGTCCATTCCGGTTTCTTATTAATAAGAACTAAAAAATATATAGATCATATCAAAGAATTTTTAAAAGCATAAAGCTTTTTTGCTGTCCGGACTACTTCAAACTTGCCTATATTCTCATTTCATTTCATTTTTTATAACTTAAGCACTCATTTTTGTGTATCTTAATATTCATAATTTGCAGTAGTTTAAATCAGCAATCTGTTTAAATATGGAAAAGATAACTATTTTGTTAGTGGATGATCACCGGTTGATCAGGGATTCCTGGTCACATGTACTAAATATGGAACCCCGTTTTCAAGTAGTTGGATCAGCCAGTACAGGCGAAGAAGCCTTAGCATTGGCGAAAGAAAAAAGACCCCGTGTTATTTTAATGGATATTAATATGACACCGGTAAATGGATTTGATACTACTAAAGCTATGCGTAAACAATCGCCAGGTTCCAGAATTATTGGAGTCTCGATGCATGCTATACCGGTATATGCAAAAAAAATGTTTCAGGCGGGTGCTATAGGATATGTTACAAAAAACTCATCCAGGGAAGAATTAATTACCGCTATTCTGGAAGTGGATGCAGGAAAGAAATATATATGTGATGAAGTGAAAACTATTCTTGCAGAGCAACAAATGGAAGAAACCACCAGTCAATCGGATATCAATAATTTGTCAAAACGGGAGCTTGATGTGGCTAAATTGATAAAAGAAGGAATGTCATCTAAAGAGATTGCTTTACAACTTGGCATTTCATTAAAAACAGTAGAGGTACACCGGTACAATATTCTTAAAAAGTTACACCTGAAAAATACAGCATCACTGGTTAATTTTATTAATACAAACGGAATATAGAAGTCCGCTTAAAAAATATAGACTTTCTCTACAGCAGGATTTTATTATGATAGTTTCTGCAAAGCTTCTCTTAGTTTGCCAATCATCTCTTTTATTTCATTTTTTTTACAAGTGCCCACACTAAGGCGATACCAGGCCGAATTTTTATCTGCACCAAATGCGTGGAATGGCACTACTGCAAGACCTGCCGTATTAAGAATATAAGCAGTTACTTCGCTTTGATCGGCCAGTATTTTCCCATCAGCAGTTTTTTTACCGGTAAGATCTATTTTGATGGTAAGATATATAGCTGCTTCTGGCGCAATGGCATCTACCATTAACCCTTCCTTTTTCAATTGCATAAAACCATCGTAAATATTATGCAGTCGTTCTTCAATTTCACTTTTAAAAGTCGATAGATATTTTTTAATGGCATCACGGTTGCCAAGAAAATAAGCCACCGCTTTTTGTTCGGCCATTGGGGCCCATGCGCCAACATGTGTAAGTATCGCTTTCATTTTATTGATAATAGCAGCCGGTCCAATGCTCCAACCCACCCGTACCCCGGTGGCTGCAAATACTTTGCTGATGGCGTCAATAAAAATGGTGTACTCCCTCATAGCAGGCCGTAGGGAAACAGGATTATAATGCTGAATATTTCCGAATGTAAGGTGCCAGTACATCTGGTCGTACATAACATATAGTTTCTTTTCATCCTTTCCCCGCCTTGCATTTTCTTCAATCACTAAATCGCAGATAGCTTCAAGCTCTTCTTTGCGAAAAGTAGTACCCGTAGGGTTTTGCGGAGAGCATAAAGAAATAAGTGTTGCTTCTTTTACATGTGGCCGTATCTCATCAGCAACAGGCATGAAATTATTTTCCGCCTTTGCTTTAATTACAATGTGCTCACCTTCTACAAAATGTGTGTAATGATTATTATTCCAGCTTGGTACTGCATAAATTATTTTATCTCCTTTATCACACACTGCCCGGAACACGGCATAGATTAACGGACGGCCCCCTGATGAAACGAGAATTTCATTAATACCATAATCCAGATTTTCTTCAACTTTTATAAAAGTATGAAGGGCTTCCCTTAAATCAAGATTGCCTTCTGCAGCAGGATAATTGGTGAAATGTTTGCGATACGCATCTACAATGGCATCTTCCAGCTCTTTTGGAATAGGAAAAATAGAAGGATCAAAATCACCTACAGTAAAATTATAAATTTGTTCTCCCTGGCGGATTTTTTCCCTTATTTCACCCCCCAGTTTTACTATTTCAGAACCGATTAATGTCTCAGAAAGATGCGATAGTTTCATAACCCAACTCTTTGTGGCAAAAGTAAAGTGATAGAAGGAATAGTCAATATGAAAAAAAATACGAAGAGTGTACTAAATGGATGATAATAGTATACTACAATCGGGCACAAAAGTAAAATAGGGGCTGAATCGGCAACCCCTATCTGATCCTGCTGGTTTATTCAATCGGTTTATACTCTTTAAACAAATTTATTTTCGTTCCTTCCACCTGCTGGCGATAGTCTTTCCATTTACCATTAAAAAATCCATTGATACGTTGTACGGCCTGGTCTATCATTTCTTCGGCACCCTGCACTAGTTTTTCTTCCTGTGCGCCGGGTACTGTTTGTTTACCCCCGATGTATTGCATGGCTTGCTGCATAATAGTTGTTACTGTTATTTGCGGGGGTCTTGATATGCCCTGTTTATCACTTGTTTTTCCACTGATAAATTCACGGATTGTTTTTATAGAATCTTGCATTGCAGTAGTCGATTTTCTTAATGAATCCATTTCTTTTCCTTCTACTCCTTTTAACTGTGCCTGCATTTTTATACAGACTTCTTCAGCTTCGGTAAGCCTGTCCATTCCTTCCGTAAGCTTATCTGCTTTTTTTCTTAAGCGATTATACATCGCAGTTTGCGCCAATTTAATATCATTACGATTGCCCAATCGGGGGTCGTCTTTTACGGTTACAAAAGTGGAATCCATTTCTTTACCTAAAGCAATAACAATTTTATACATGCCAGGCAATACGGGCAAGCCTCCCGGTTCATTACTTCCTGGTTTTGGTTTTGGTGAGCCCGGTTGACGAAAACCTTTTTCTTCCATGCCCCAATACTGACGATTATATCCACTGTCGGCCCTCCATTTTAAATTGCGAATGATTTCATTCTTATCATTAAAAATCTTTACTATCACACTATCTCTGCTTCCGGTGCCAGCACCCGTTTCACCAAATCTTCCCTGTCCGCGGCCGCCACCCTGGGTAGAACCTGCAGAGGTAGTTGGAGAAGTTGGAGTTGTCGGTGCTGTAATAGAAGAATCCTTGCGGGGAGATGTAGATAATTTATTAATAAAATAAGATACTGCTGCACCACGACGGCGGTTCTCTGCATCCCAAAGTCCATTGGTACTCCATTCATATCCCGGTGCTGCCCGGTATTGCGCCTGTATAGCATCAGGTGCTTTAAAGACGGTAATGTTACTGGAATATGGTTTTCCATTACTGGCAGCGGCTTTGCGCAAAGGAGTAATATCATCCAGTACCCAAAGGGCACGGCCAAATGTGGCAATCACCAAATCTGCTTCTCTTTCCTGTATGGCTAAATCAAAAGTAGAAACAGAAGGATAACCATTTTTCCATTGCTGATAGGTGTAGCCATTATCAAAGCTTATCCATAAACCCTGTTCTGTACCTGCAAAAATCAAGTTGGGTTCTGTGGGATCCTGTATCATACATAATGCATAACCAGTTACTTTACTTTCGTTCACCATATTGATCCATGTCTTTCCATAATCAGTAGTTCTGAAAATATAAGGTTTGAAATCGCCACGGCGGTAATCATTGGCTACAACAAAAGCTTCACCCGCATTATATTTTGATGCAGTTATTTGTGGTATCCAGCAACCTGTGGGCATACCAGCAATTTTCCCCCGAAAATTTGTCCATGTTTTTCCACCATCTCTTGTCAGTTGCACATTCCCATCATCGGTGCCAATCCAAATCACTCCCTTTTCTTTGGCTGATGGTGAAATAGTAAGCATGCTGCAGTGTGTTTCTGCACCGGTAATATCTAATGTTAATCCACCGGTATTCTGAAAGGCATTTATTTTCACCGTATCATTGGTAGTAAGATCAGGTGATACGGTTTCCCAGCTTGCTCCTTTATCTGTACTCTTGTGTAAAAACTGGCTGCCATAATAAATTGTTTTTTTATCAAACGGATCCTGTGCAATGGGAGAATTCCAATTGAACCGCAGTGCAGTTTTTATATTTCTATTCAAATCCGGCGGTTTTATAAACCAGCTTTCACCGGTTTTAATATTGCGCCGGCCAACATTTCCTCCCTGGCTCATACTGTACACCCAGCTTGCATCTTCAGCATCAGGCATTGCATCAAAGCCATCACCACCACCTATATTTTGCCAATAATAATTGCGAATGCCACCATTAGTCCACACATAAGCAGGGCCATGCCAGGTGCCATTATCCTGCATACCGCCCATTACATTGTAAGGTGTTTCATTGTCAACATTTACATGATAGAATTGGCCTACCGGAATTTTTTCATCAAACACCCATGTCTTGCCACGGTCTCTCGATAAACCAATACCACCATCATTACCTTCTACTATAAAATTTGGATCATTAGGATTTATCCACCAGGCATGATGATCGGGATGTATACCGTTGTAAGGAATTAATGTGCTGAATGACTTTCCACCATCTTCACTATATGTAACAGTAGAATGAATATCATAAATACGGTTTTCATTTTTAGGATCTACATAAATTTCCTGATAATAGAAAGGCCTGTCTGTTACATCCTCTGCATTATTATTTACCAGCGTCCATTTAAAACCACCATCATCACTTTTATATAAACCATTTTTGGCAGCTTCAATTTTTGCATAGATACGCCCCGGTAAGCTACGGGCAAATGCAACACCAATACGACCTAATTGACCATCAGGCAAACCATCCTCCTTACCTAATTTTTTCCAGCTCTTACCACCATCTATGGTAATATAAAATCCGCTACCGGGCCCACCACTCTTTAAATTCCATGGAGTGCGGCGGTGCTGCCACATAGATGCAATCAGTTTATTAGGATTGGAAGGATCCATTACTAATTCAGCACAACCGGTGGTATCGTTGACATATAAAATCTTTGACCATGTTTCACCACCATCTGTTGTTTTAAAGACACCTCTCTCCGGATGTTCTGCATAGGGATTACCAATAGCAGCTGCATAAACAGTATTGGGATTTACCGGATCTATTACAACCCGGTGAATACAAATTGTTTTTTCTAATCCCATTTTCTTCCAGGTTTTGCCAGCATCCATTGATTTATAGATACCACCGCCAAGGTTAATTGAATTACGGGGATTGCCTTCGCCGGTACCTGCCCATATTATATTGGGATTGTTTTGCTGGATAGCAATGGATCCAATATTTTGTATGGGTTGATCATCAAATACAGGGTTCCAGTCCGCACCGCCATTGGTAGTTTTCCATACACCTCCTGAAGCAGCGCCAATAAACATCGTGGTAGGATTATCTGCTACCACATCAATGGCGGTAATACGGCCACTCATACCGGCAGGACCAATATTACGTGGCTTCCAGTTTTTGAACTGATCTAAAGAAGTTTTTTGTGCTATAACAAAAGAAGAAATGACACAACTAAGGGTGAATAGAAGAATTTTTCTCATTACTACAAGTTTTGGAAAATTAAACTTACCGATAATAACAAGGACGGCAAAAAACTTTGGATGAATGGTTGGTGCAGATCAACAATAAGCTACTTCTTTTCAACTATTCTTTTTAATGATAAAAGACCGTCTTCAAAGTCTTTTCCCATTTTTTTATCCATACTATAAAATAGATTGAAAATATTCCACGGCCTGGGTGTACCTAATTTAAATTGCCATGTTACAATAGTGCCGGCTTCGGTTTCTTTGAGAATAAATGCAGATTCAGCTATATTTTTTCTGGGTTTTATAAAGTTGATGATATGTGTTACTTTTTTATCTTTTTCTATAGCGGTGATTTTTATTTTCCCTTCACCAGATATTTCCGGGTGGCCTGTCCAGGTATTAACGGCACCTACTGTTCCGTCAATACCAGTTATAGTATGTTGCACTGTAGAATCTTGCCTGTTCCATACCGACCATTTATTAAAATTTTCAAGCTTTACTAATTGTTCAAATACGATAGCTTCCCGTGCATTAATGGTAACTGATTTTTCAACCTGCTGAGAGGTGGCCATAAAGAAAGAAAGTATAGCAACAGTAATAATTACGGAGAATACAAATGCAA
>JBKJXQ010000445.1:0-3570 GCA_046716235.1 Chitinophagaceae bacterium | reverse complement strand
GGCTAATAAAGCTTACATGGCTTTTGAACAGGAACATGAAAGAGAGCCTTCAACCGAACAATTAGCTGAGTTGCTTGAAATGAGTGAAACGGAGATTAATAATATTTTCCAGAGTAATACCCGCCATACTTCACTCGATGCACCAGTACATGAAGCAGAAGATGTAGCGATGGGTGATTTGCTGGAAGGGGGTGATGATACCGATGATGATGTAATGAAAGATTCTTTGAGAAATGAAATTCGCAGGGTATTGAAATCATTGTCGCCTAGAGAAGCAGAAATCGTAAATGCTTATTTCGGGCTTGATGGAGAAAATGGTGTTACCATTGAGCAAATCGGGCAGAAATATGATCTTACCAAAGAACGTATCCGCCAGATAAAAGAAAGAGCTATTAAACGTTTACAAAAAGCCCGATACAGTAGTGCTTTAAAAGCATATCTGGGCTAATTAATTTTAATTTGATGGGTTTTCTGATAAATAACTCCGGTTTCGTTACAAACGAAACCGGAGTTTGTTTTAACAGCTAATTTCAACCTTTTTGCTTCCCGCCGGTTATTTTTGTATTGAATATGAATATCAGATACCCTGAAACTTTACTCATTTTTTTGTTGCTTCTTTCCTCCTGTGAAAGATCAGTTGATTTTAATATCGATAAGGTAGCCCCTAAACTTGTAGTAGAAGCTACTATCGAAAACGGGCAGCCTCCTATTGTGTATCTTTCTAAAAGCCTTAACTATTATTCAAAGATTGATCAAAGTATTTTATCTGATAATTTTGTACACAATGCTGAGGTATATGTTTCAAGCGGTACATTAACACACAAATTAAAAGAATATTCAATACCTGTTAGCGCAGGGTATAATTTTTATTATTATTCTGTTGATCCTTCCAGTCCTGCCACCGCTTTTAAAGGAGTACTCAATAAACAATACTCACTAAGGATAATAACAGAAGGAAAAGAATATACTGCCATTACGTCTATACCAAATACTACCCGTCGCATTGATTCAATATTCTGGAAACAAGCCCCCATCGGTAATCCGTCAGAAAAAGTAGCATTTATGATCAGGGCTACTGATCCGCCTGGCTATGGTGATTATATCCGTTATTTTACTAAAAGAAATCGGGAAGATTTTTTTCCCGGAATTAATTCTGTGTATGACGACCAGGTAATAGATGGAACGTCCTACGAGATACAGGTGGAACGGGGTATTAACAGAAATGACAGCACTTCTGAAGGATTTACATATTTTAATAAGGGAGATACTGTTACACTTAAACTATGCAATATTGATAAAGCCACTTTCGATTTTTGGCGTACTATGGAATATACTTACTCAAGTATTGGTAATCCTTTTGCATCGCCAACCAAAGTATTAAGTAATATCAGTAATGGAGGATTAGGATATTTCGGAGGCTATGCAGCACAGTATCGTACACTGATTATTCCCAAATAAAAATATTGCACTGGAGTTTACTTAGTCGGGTAACTGACTCCTCTGATTGGTATTTTAGCTTTATTTTTACCAACTTTAATGATTTTGAATTTATTTAAAAAAAATGAATGGATACTATTGAGAAAATACATTGTTTGATTATAGGATCCGGACCTGCCGGATACACAGCAGCTATCTATGCAGCAAGGGCTGGTTTAAATCCTGTTCTTTACCAGGGTATTCAACCCGGTGGGCAATTGACTATCACTACTGAAGTAGAGAATTATCCTGGTTACCCCGATGGCATACAAGGGCCTGATATGATGGTCCATTTTGAAAAACAAGCCGCCCGTATGGGTACGGATATCAGGTATGGATTAGCCACTAAAGTTGATTTTTCAGAATCAGTACACAAAGTGCAGATTGATGAGGAAAAATGGGTAGAGGCTGATGCTGTTATTATATCTACTGGTGCATCTGCCAAATGGCTGGGATTGGAAAGTGAGCAAAGATTGAATGGTTATGGCGTAAGTGCCTGTGCCGTATGTGATGGATTTTTCTTTAAAGGAAAAGAAGTGGCCATCGTTGGTGCCGGTGATACTGCCGCAGAAGAAGCTTTGTATTTATCGAAAATTTGTTCACAGGTACACATGATTGTGCGCCGGGGCGAAATGAGAGCCAGTAAGGTGATGCAGGAAAGAGTTATTAAAACACCCAATATTAAAATATACTGGCACAGTGAAACAGACGAAGTACTGGGGGATAAAAAAGTAGAGGCTGTAAGAATAAAAAATAATGAAACGGGGGCGAAGCAGGATGTTCTTGTTAGTGCTTTCTTTGTTGCTATTGGTCATCAACCTAACTCAGGCATTTTTAAACCTTTTCTTGATATGGATGATGCTGGTTATATCATAACAGTGCCCGGCACTTCCAAAACAAATATTGATGGAGTATTTGCTTCCGGCGATGTGCAGGATAAAATTTATCGCCAGGCAGTAACAGCTGCAGGTAGTGGCTGTATGGCTGCACTGGATGCAGAACGCTATCTTAGTGCTAAAGCAAGTAATCACTAAGCCATGAGGAGTAAATGAAAAATGTCCGATATTCTTACCATATCACTAAACGAACTTCGTTTTTTTGCCTATCATGGATTATATGCAGAAGAACGAAAGACCGGCAATGAGTTTGAAGTTAATCTTGCTGTTTCCTATCAGCCATCAATAAAAGTTGTTACGTCCATTGCTGATACGGTTAATTATGCCAGTCTCTATGAATTATTGAAAGTTGAAATGCAACAACCCCGTCATCTGCTTGAAACATTTCTTATGGAAGTAACAGAAAGCATTCACTCTTCATTTTTGCAAATAAAAAGTATAGAGATTTCCATTACAAAGCTACATCCGCCGATTGCAAAGTTCACAGGAACTGTGGAGGTAAAATATTCAAAGAGTTATTAATTTATTTTTTCATTAAATTGGATGTATGAAATCGATATTTATCATCCTCCTGGCAACAATTGCTTTCTCCGCATACGGGCAAACAGGTTCTGAAATCCTTCTTTTTGATATGAAAGTGAAGAAAGGACGCATTATATTGTCAAACAATGTAAATATTACTAACCATAAAGGATATGACAACCAGCCTTCTTTTCATCCTGATCAACCCATTATTTATTATTCTTCTTTTGACGACAGCAGCCGCAGTGATATAAAATATTACAATTATAAAAACAAAAAAACATCCAATCTTACTACCACAAAAGACCGGGAATATTCTCCCACTGTAACACCTGATAAAAAATTTATTTCCTGCATTATACAACGGGAAAACGGAGTGCAGGATTTAGGTAAATATCCAATTGAAGGCGGCAGCCCCAAAATATTGATTAATGATTTGAAAATTGGTTATCATACCTGGGTAACAAAAGATAAATTATTATTGTTTGTATTGGGCGACAGTAATACTAATTCCCTTCACTATTATAATTTACCTGATCAATCCGATTCTGTAATCGCAATCAACATTGGGCGAAGTTTGCATAAAATCCCTGGACAGCAGGCCTTGAGTTTTGTACAGATGGTTTCAGAAAAAGAGGGGTTAATTAAACGGCTGGATTTATCTACGGGTGTAATC
>JBKJXQ010000444.1:0-3255 GCA_046716235.1 Chitinophagaceae bacterium | reverse complement strand
GCAATTAATCCAGCTAAGTCAGATTTTAAAAAAATAATAAAGTCAACAAAGGAAAATGATGTAATGCTGCTAAATACATTGACTTCTGAGGAAGATCATGCTACTTCAAATGATATTGCTGTCGCCGATATCAAAAACCTGCATAAAAAAAATACGACATTACTACCAACCGACAACACCATTTCCGAACCTCGTTATCTCGTTTACCTGACAGACCAGGGAGATATGGTGAAGCTTTCCAAAAAAATGGCTGACCTTACCTGCATTTATACTAAAGATGGCAGCATAAGCCAGGGGGCATTGGCTAAATTGGATGCATCACGGTGCAATGACCAGGTAAAATACTGGCAGGAGAAAATGGCCAACTCATCCATGCAATCCTCCTCCAACCCATTGGAGCTGATAGAAATTCTGAAATAGTCAAAGCCCCACTTTCCGAATACTTATTTTTGGTAAATTTTTTTATGGCAAGAATAACAATAGAACTTCCGCCTGCATTTTATTTTTCAACCGATATCAGGGTAAGAATTACGGATATCAATTATGGGGGGCATGTCGGTAATGACACTATTCTTTCTCTTTTCCATGAGGCTCGTATGCAATTTCTTAACAGTCTCGGGTATACCGAAATGAATTGTGGGGAAATAGCTCTAATAATGGCAGATGCTGCAGTAGAATTTAAAAAAGAATTATTTTATGGAAATATTGTAACTATCTCAATAGCTGCAATCAGTTTATCAAAAATAAGTATTGAGCTTTTTTACAAAATGGAGAAACAGGAAAAGGGAAAAACTATCTTAGTTGCAAAAGCAAAAACTACAATGATTGGCTATGATTATATAGCAAAAAAAGTTGCATCATTTCCAAAAGAAGTAATTGAGAAAATAACAGGTGTTTCTAAATGATGAGATCAAACGATTTATTTCATCTTCTTAATCGCTTCCAATAAAGTAAGTGCATATTGGCTATTTAAAATAACCAGCTCATTATATCGGTTTACTGCTTCTGCCTTCCCCCCTTTCTTTACATTACATAAGCCGGTATAAAATACTGCCAAATCAGGTTTTGGTTGTAAATCAACAATTTTTTGCATGGTACTAATCGACTCGTCATATTTTCCCAAAGAGTAAAAAGAGAATCCAAGTTCTATAATTGCAGTTGTATTTGAAGAATCGGCTGCTACTGCTTTTTTAAGATAGAGTACAGCTTTATCATATTTTTCAAGATCGTTATAGCACCACCCTATTAAGTAATTTGTTTTTTTATGTGCATCATCAATGTTATACGCCTTAAGATACCAGGTCAATGCTTCTGCAGTGTTTTTTATTTTTTCTTTATACAAATCTCCTATTCCGATATACGGAAGGTGATAACCCGGATTTATGCGGATAGATTCCTGAAAATATTTAAGGCTGGCAGTAACACTATCAAGATAAAAATAAGCATGGCCAAGTTCGTAATAAATTCTAAAATTGGAAGTAAGCAGCCTACCGGCCTTTTCCAGACTGGCTATTGCAGCCTGATGATTGTTTAATTCATTTTGACACCAACCTGTTTCCAGCCATGCAACTCCAAAGTTGGGCTTTAAGCTTGTTGCTTTCTCCAATAAAATAAGTGCTTCTTTACAATTATTATTTTTTTTAAACTCCATTGCTTTATTATATAACTCTTCGGGAGTTTGCTGTGCCAGCAAATTGCAGGAAAAAATTAAAAGAAAAGTTGCAATAAAGTGTATCTTTTTCATGCTCAACCAAGGGTTCAAAATAACATTTACAATATAACAATAGATTTAATTAATTCACTGTATTCCATATTTTCCAACTTTCTTCTGCCTGGATAATCAACATTTCTGCTCCATTTTGTATGGTTGCACCCATCTTTTCGCCTTTTTGCAGAAAAATTGTTTTTGCAGGATTATAAATCAGGTCGTAAAGATAATGCTGAGTAGTTAACTCAGAATAAGGTATTGACGGATAAAGGTCTGTATGGGGTTGCATACCAAGAGGCGTAGTGTTAATAATCAGTAGATGTTCTTCAATTATTTTTTTTGTTAGTGCCTCGTAAGAAATATAATCCAAATTTTTGCTTCTGGACACTATGCTAAATTCAATTCCCTTTTTTCGAAGTACAAATTGAACCGCTTTAGAAGCCCCTCCACTTCCAAGCACTAATGCTTTTTTGTGATGAGGCAACAATTTTATGTCTAAGGTTTTTTCAAATCCTATTACATCTGTATTATGTCCATAAAGTTTGCCGTCAATAATTTTAATGCAATTGCAGGCACCTATTTGCTTTATAATAGCTGAACTATCGTCCAAAAAAGGGGTTATTTTTTCCTTATATGGTATGGTAACATTAAGTCCGTTTAAATCAGGGTTTTTTTCAATAATGTTTTTTAGTTCATCAACCGAAGGAATAGAAAAATTTTCATAGCGGCAATCGTTTAACCCCTCCTCTTCAAATTTTTTTGTAAAATAGTTTTTTGAAAAGGAATGAGATAATGGATAACCAATGAGTCCGAAGAGCCGCATCAGGCATTTTCTTTTTTATCAAGGTATAAACTGAATGTGTCGCCACGAAGACCTATCCGCATAGTTTCCAGTGGTATCATCTCTGACGGCGCAATATTTCCAAGGTTCACATTGCAGCCAATTAACTCTATAAAATATAATTGTTGTGCCTTCTGGGGTGCTTCCCAAATAATTATTTCTGCGGGTATCTGTGTTAATATTTCCTGCACCAATCCTTCTCTCACTTCGCCACTACCACGGTAAATACCTACATTACCAGCTTCCCTGGCTTCAGCAATTACATAAGTAGAACCGGCATCTAATTCTGCCTTCATCAATTCTATCCATTTGTAAGGAGGGATAATATGTGCGGCGTCTTTACTTCCTACTTCACTTAATACGATACCATGCCTGGTAAGTTTCTCAATATATCCGCATTTTTCTGCGTGTGGAATAGTGATAGATCCATCGCTAACTTCCATATAGCTAATTCCAAAATCCTTACAAACATTTATATAATCATCAAATTGATTACGTATTAAAAAAGCTTCGAACAAAGTACCGCCGAAATATACCGGAATATCATAGGCACGGTACACTTCAAGTTTCTCTTTAAGGTTAGGTGTAACGAAAGAAGTACCAAAACCAAGTTTAACTATATCGACATGCGGATGTGCTGCACTCATGAAATTTTCAGCTTCTTTTACACTTAAGCCTTTGTCCATTACCATAGTCAGTCCCGATT
>JBKJXQ010000443.1:0-5713 GCA_046716235.1 Chitinophagaceae bacterium | reverse complement strand
CAGCCATGTTATCTCTCTTTGTTCCTTTTTAGTATTTCTGATGGCAAAAAAAGATACCACCAGTCCTAAGAGAATCATCCACCAGGTTTTTCTTAATTTTTCTAAAATATCTACCTGTGATGCCTGTCCATATTCAAACGGTGCGAGAAATACGGAATCGATAAAAAGCGGCAACTTATTCTTAAGAATAAAGGGAATCGCTATCAGGATAAAAGGGATGAGAATTCCGGCTGATAGTATGAATATATTTTTGATACGGTTCCGGATATCCGTAAAACTCCCGTTTATAAAATAATACACTACCAGGGCTACAGCAGGATAAGCATAATTTATTTTGCATAGTAAAGCACATCCGAACAAAGAACCACCAATAAATAAGTTGAAAATACTTTTCTTCTTAACAAAGAACAACAATCCCGCCAGCATAAAGAATACAGCTACATGTTCCGACATTACCCCTTGTACACTACCGAACATACTGCTCAGTAATATATACGACAGGGCTATCCAAAAACTATTTTTTAATCCTGTTGCCCTGGCAATTTGTAATAAAAAAATGGCTGAACCAAAGATGATCATTACACCAAAAAAACGTACAGCTATGAGTGAATAAGGAAAAATATATTCAATCAAACCGAAAATATAAAAAAGTAAAGGTGGTTTCAGATCCCACAAACGATCATAAGGCAAATAACCGTCTGCTATACTTTGGCCCATTAATATGAAAGTACTTTCATCCCTGTCAATATAATCTCTGAAAAAAAAAGGGAGGCGGATAAATAAAAGGACAAGAAAAAGAAAAAGACCGGCATATGAAAAGGAAAATTTATCCAATAAAATATTTTTTTCTTTCATCTTTACCAGGGGAATAGTTATTTGTAAATATATAATGTAAAACTATTTGTGCAGAGGTTATTTTGAAAATTAAGAGCATGGATTCTTATAAAGCATCACTTTTAATGGTTTGTATAAAATATTTAAATAAAGCCAGTCTATAAAGTGCTTATGGTGGCAGGTAGTGGGGGAAATATCATTTAGATTTATCAGGTAAACTTAATAAGTTACGGCTGCTTAATTTATCTTTACAGCTTTATGAAAACAAAGACACTAAGAAGAGACAAGGTCAATATTATAACCCTCGGGTGCAGTAAAAATATGGTAGACAGTGAAGTATTAAGCGGACAACTGCTGGCCAATGAGATTGATGTAGTGCATGAAAATAAAAAATCAGATCATAACATTGTTGTTATTAATACTTGTTGATTTATAGAAAAGGCAAAAGAATAAAGTATCAATACCATTCTTTACCAGGTTGAGTTGAAACGAAGAGGTAAGATTGATAAGGTGTATGTGACCGGATGCCTGAGCGAACGATACAATAATAACCTAGAAATCGAAATTCCGGAAGTCGATGCTTATTTCGGTACCATGGAACTGCCAATGATTTTAAAACAATTTGAAGCAGATTATAAAATGGAATTGATAGGCGAAAGATTGCTGGCTACACCACAACACTATGCTTACCTTAAAATTTCTGAAGGCTGTAACCGTACATGTTCTTTTTGTGCTATTCCGCTGATGAGAGGCCAGCATGTAAGCAGGACAATGGATGATTTGGTGAATGAAGCAGAAAGCCTGGTGAGAAAAGGTGTAAAAGAAATAATGCTCATTGCACAGGAACTGACCTATTACGGTCTCGATATTTATAAAAAAAGAATGTTGCCCGATCTATTGCAGCGTCTGGCTGATGTTGAAGGGTTGCAATGGATCCGCTTGCATTATGCTTATCCATCTAAATTTCCGCTGGAGATTTTAGATGTAATGAGAGAAAGAGATAATATCTGTAAATACCTGGATATGCCGCTGCAACATGCCGCCAACAATATGCTGAAAGCAATGAAGCGTAATATTACAAGAGAAGAGATGGAAGATCTTACAGCAGCTATCCGTGAAAGGGTTCCGGGAATTTGTTTGCGTACCACTTTGATTGCCGGTTTTCCAGGAGAGACACAAGATGATATAGAAGAACTGAAAGAATTTTTACAACGTCAGCGGTTCGACAGAGTAGGCATTTTTACATATAGTCATGAGGAAGGAACCAGCGGCTTTGCTTTAACTGATGATGTGCCTGCAGAAGAAAAAGAAAGAAGGGCACAAGAGGTAATGGAAGTACAGCAGGAAATTTCTTTTGTATTGAACCAGGAGAAAGTAAATAACGTTTATAAGGTGCTTATAGATAAGAAAGAATCTGGTCGCTACCTTGGCCGTACCGAATTTGACTCGGTGGAAGTGGATAATGAAGTAGTAATTAAGTCAGCAAAAAAATTACCCATTGGCGAATTTGTGAATGTAAAAATCACAAAAGCCTACGATTATGATTTGGAAGGAGAAGTGGTAGCTGATTAATTATTAATGTGGATGCTTTGTGGTATGATAATGCTCCATTAAAAGATCCCGGCCAAAATCTCCATAAAAATCCCGCCACACCGAATGAATATGATTGGCATTGGTTTGTGTATTGTCAAGTTCAATCATAAAATTTTTTCCCTGAATGCGGTAATAATGCGGCTTGCCTCGTTCAGTAGAGCCAGCCCAGCCAAAACGTAAATCATTCATATCCTCATTTACAATCCTCTTCCTTCGCCTTTCTGCAAGTATGGGTGGCATATTGGAAAGATAAACTCCCAATAATTTATCCAATTGTTTTTTCTGGTTATCATTCATTTCTTTCACAAAAATTCCTACCGGTAAAAGTGGTGCTGTTTCAGATGCACTGAAAGTTGCAATTTCACTGAGGGCCTGTTCACGGAAAATTACTTTTTCCCTTTGTGGAGAAGTAAACATATTTATTAATACGAAAGCTTCATCTTCCTCATTTTTTAAAGCCCTGAAACCTTTTCGGGCTCCTTCTTTTATTTCTGCAGGGTTTGAACCCATGAATAATGGGGCGAAAACAACCCGGTTTTTTACGATGGTGAAATTGAGTGAAATATGAAGCCCTTCAAATTTCCAACCCCAGGCAGAATCTTTTCCCGGCATTCCAAAAAATGAAACAGCATATACGCCTTCGTCACGCCGGTCATTATTTTCTAGTTCTTTCAGTACATTTTCCAGGCCGATAATATTTTTAACTTTAGTAATACCTTCATTACTCAAATATTCCTGTAGCAATTCATTAAATTTTGTTTTTTGAATAGCGTCCAGTTCTTTTAACTGGACACCACGACGGGGAATCATATGTACAGGTAAAAAAGAAAATTCATAACGACCCATGTCTGTAAAAGGAAAAAGGGATTTTGATTTTTGAGTTTCGCTGAGCGAATTTATAAATGCAATTGCCTTGGTACCAGTTTCCGGCTTTTGGGAATAAGCGGGGAAATTTGTTGAAATCAAGATGGTAAGTAAAAGTAAAGATGCTTTATAATTCTTCATATTTGTCAAAATTAGTTGGTAACAAATAACATGGCATATAAATATAAGTTAGTTTTCAAAAATTTGGCTCTCTCATAATTTAAGATTTTTACTTATTTTCTTACTGGCCTGTTTATCGTAATACATAGAAGGTAGTGGATAATCCTTCAAAACGCAACAATTATTCTGAGTAATTTTTTTGAATTTAGGGATAGATATCGGATAATAAAAGCAGCAAAATCATTATCTTAGGCCAAAACACCTACAACCTTTTTTCTATGGCTGATGATAAATTTGTATACCTGAACCGGGATCTTAGCTGGCTTAGTTTTAACCATCGTGTATTGATGGAAGCTGCAGATGAAACAGTTCCTTTGTACAGCCGCATATCTTTTCTTTCTATCTTCTCCTCTAACCTGGATGAGTTTTTCCGGGTACGGATGCCTGCTATTTTTGCTTTCAGCAATATGGCGTTTAAAAAAATATCCATTGAAGAAGAGTATCCCAAAAACCTGGTGCAGCAGGTTCAGAGTACCATACAAAAACAACTGGAAGAATTTGGCAGCATATTAACCCAACAGATAATACCGGCTTTAAAGAAAGAACATATCATTTTGTATTATGGCGAAGCTGTTCATCCGGAACATGAAGAAACGATCCGGGAATATTTTTTATCCAAAGTATTATCTTTTCTGCAACCCATAATTTTGAGGAAAGAAAATCAGCCAGATGTTTTTTTAGAAAATAATGCCTTGTATTTTATTGTAAGCATGGAAGCAAATGATCAGCCTGGTAAAAAAGTAACTGCTGTTCTTAATATTCCTTCGGGTAACCTGCCCCGTTTCCTGGAATTATCGGTAATAGACATGGATCACCACATCCTTTTTCTTGATGATGTGATCCGGGAAAACCTGCAGGAAGTTTTTCTAAACTTCAACATACAAGGTGCTTATGCTATTAAACTGACCCGTGATGCAGAAATGAGTATTGAAGACGAATTTACCGGTGACCTGGCAGAAAAAATAGAAAAGCAACTGGAGAAGAGAGAAGGTGGCCATGCTACCCGTTTATTATATGATCAGGCTATGCCAGATGATATAAAAGATTTTGTTCAAAAATATTTCAGCCTTCGATCGGAAGAAATGGTACAAGGTGGCCGGTATCACAATTTAAAAGATCTGGGCAATCTGCCCAATCCTGTGAAAGGCCGTCTTACTTATCCCGGCTGGCCGTCAGTATCACATCCGGGATTTGATAATCACCGGTCTATTTTTCAAAGTATAGCTGAAAAAGAAAAATTACTGCACCTGCCATATCATTCTTATAATTATATTTTACGATTTTTTAATGAAGCAGCAATTGACCCTGCTGTTAAAGAAATATATGTCACGCTGTACAGGGTTGCTGCCGATTCACATATTGTAAATGCATTGATAAGTGCCGCTAAAAATGGAAAAAGGGTTACAGTTTTTGTAGAACTAAAAGCAAGGTTTGATGAGGCTAATAACCTGAAGTGGAGCAAGAAAATGAAAGCGGCTGGTATTAAAATTATTAATAGTATTCCCGGATTGAAAGTGCATGCTAAAGTAGCGTTGGTAAAAAGATGGGAGAACAAGCAATGGCAGAATTATTCTTTTATGGCAACCGGCAACTTCAACGAGGCTACCGGTCGTTTTTATACGGATCATGTATTTTTTACTACTCAGCCTGAATTTAGTGAGGAATTAGAAATGCTTTTCATCTATTTACAATCAAGAACACAGCCAGTATTGTACGGAAAAATTTCTTTCAAACACTTACTCGTATCTCAATTTAATATGATAAAACGGTTTAAAAAATTGATAGACCGTGAAATCAAAAATGCAAAAAAAGGAAAACCGGCTGGCATTATTATCAAATTAAATAACCTGCAGGAACGGGATATGGTTGCCAGTCTTTATGAAGCAAGCAGGGCAGGGGTAAAGGTTCAATTGATTGTTCGTAGTGTTTGCAGCCTGGCACCCGGCGTAGAAGGACAGAGTGAAAATATTACGATACATCGTATTGTGGACCGATATCTCGAGCATGCCCGGATTTTTGTATTTCATAATGAAGGAAATGCCGAATATTACATGGGTAGTGCCGACTGGATGAACCGTAATCTCCATAGCCGTATAGAAGTTGTTTTCCCTGTATATGACCGAAAGCTTACCGAAGAACTTGATCAGATACTTCAACTGCAACTCAGTGATAATTGTAAAGCAGTGATGGTAAATATTAACCTGGATAATCAACGGATGCCAACTGAGGGTCTGGCTGATAT
>JBKJXQ010000442.1:0-4014 GCA_046716235.1 Chitinophagaceae bacterium | reverse complement strand
AAAAAATCAATTTTCGTTTAGCTTTAATTAATTTATTATTTATAAATACTGGAATGAAGGCACTGACAGCACTTACTGATCCCGTTTATGTAGAACCTAAAGAATACAGTCGTTACGAAAAATTCTGGCTGAAATATCTGAATGATAAAAGGGATTTACCTTTTATACATTTACTTACTGCTATTCATTTACTGGTAATACCTGTTGCAATTATTTTATATACACCTCTTTTACAAAGCTGGTATTGGTGGCTGGCTTATATTCCTTATTTCTATATATCACAAATGTATTTCAAAGGCCGGTTTGGATTAATGCTTCATTGTATCAGCCATCGGAAACCTTTCAAAAAAGGATATACCTGGTTATACGATTATATTATCTGGTTTGTTTGTCCATTTTTTGGTCATACTCCCGAAACCTATTTTGTTCACCACATGGCTATGCACCATGTAGAGAACAACCAGGAAGATGATGCCAGCAGTACGATGAAGTATAAAAGAGACAGCCTTATTGATTTTCTTAAATATGTAGGCCGGTTTTTAACAATGGGATTCGTAGATACTTTTATGTATCTCTTTAACCGGAAAAGAAAGAAACTCTATATGCGGCTTACCTATGGCGAAATATCTTTTTATCTTTTTTGTGTGGGAATGTCGTTTGTTAATTTTCAAGCCACCCTTTGGATTTTTATTATCCCGTTTGTATTTGCAAGAGTTGTAATGATGCTGGGTAACTGGACACAGCATTCTTTTATTGACGAAAAAGATCCTGAAGATAATTTTACCAGTGCTATTAATTGTATAAATACAAAATACAACAAAATGTGCTGGAATGATGGCTATCATACGGTACACCATCTGCGCCCGGCCATGCACTATACAGAAATACCCGAGGAATTTTTAAAACTTAAAGCAGAATTTGCTGAAAAGAAATCATTGATTTTCGATGGTGTTCACTACCTGCATATTTTTATATGGCTGATGACAAAACGCTATGATAAGCTGGCCGATAACCTCGTAAATATTAATAATACCTTTTCCAGTAAAGAAGAAGCGATTGCCTTAATGAAAGAACGCTTAAAAAAGATTGAACGTGTTGCATAATAATGTAAAAGGGCTTCGATCGAAGCCCTTTTACATTATCCGGATATTTTTACTCTTTATCCTTTTTTAATCCTATCACCGGCAATGTTTTTTCATGAATCAGCTGATTCAGCTTTACTACATCTTCACTCATTATTTTTTTCAATTTGCCCAATTGAATATCTGTAAGTATAACAAGTTCGTCATACGCTTCTTTAGCCTGCTTTGATGGGGCAGCCTGCCCCGCAGCCGCCGCATTATATACACTGCCTAATTTATCATCCAGCCGGATAGGAAAATTTAATACATCCTGCCCGCTTTTAGCTTTGGTTTGATGAAGTGCTTCTTCTACAGCAGTCATTTGCTTATTGATGGTATCAATCTGTTGTTTTATTTCTTTTGGTAAATCTTTACCTGTCCTTGCACTAAAGTCATTCAACTGTTTACGGATTTCTCCAATATTTTTCAGGGCCATTATTACTTCAGAGAATTTATCCCGTACCGTTATTAAATGATTGAACTGGTTTTCATAATCAGCCTGTGAAATTTTATAATTTGGATCAGCAAGAATTGTATAAGCAACTTCTGTTGAATCAGCACCTGATTTTATTTTAGCAAAATACTGACCCGGTGCGGCTTTGGGTCCGCCAACAAACCCATTCCACAAAATAAGGCCATCCATTTTTTCTGCTACCGGGTAATTCATATCCCATACAAATTGATTCATTCCTTTATTTACTTCTATTTTATTTTCTTTTGAGGTTGTAGAAAAAGTTTTTATCGACTTCTTATTCTTATCCATTATTTCTATCGAAACTTTTGAAGAATCAGTAACATTTTTCAACAAATAATTTATCACCACTCCTTTTGGTGGATTAGTGCCAACATTACTTAATGAAGCAGCAAAGCCTCCACCAAAGCGGCCTCCTCCCCCTGCCATTCTGTATGCAGGATTTATATCAAACACATGAAGATTTTTATTTACAGCATAAGCATTTTTTTGTTGTATCACAGTCAGGTCATCCAGTATATAAATACTTCTTCCTTGTGTACCCACAATGAGATCATTATTTTTTATAGTTAAATCTGTAACAGGCACAACGGGCAGGTTCAATTGAAATGATTTCCAGTTGGCACCATCATCATAAGAAATATACATTCCATATTCAGTACCAGCATATAAAAGTCCTTGTCGTTTCCTGTCTGCCCGCAATGTTCTTGTAAAATGCATAGCAGGTATTCCGTTGGTAATTAACTTCCAGGTATTACCATAATCTTCTGTTTTATACATATAAGGTTTAAAATCGTCCAGCTTGTAACGGGTGCCAACCATATATGCTGCGCCTTTTTTAAATGGATCCACTTCTACACTATTCCACATCATCAATTGGGGACAATTTTTTGGCGTGACATTATTCCAGTTTGCACCTCCGTCCCTGCTTACATGAATCAACCCATCGTCGCTTCCACTCCATAATAAATCTTTCTCAACCCATGATTCAGTGGCTGTGAAGATGGTACAATAATATTCCACACTTGTATTATCCTTCGTTATTGGTCCACCACTGGATGCCTGTTTAGTTTTATCGTTGGTTGTAAGATCAGGAGAAATTTGTTTCCAGCTTTTACCCTCATCTTCGGTAACAAACAAATGATTACCGGCAGCATATAATTTTTTAGGATTGTGGGGCGAAAAAAATATGGGATAATTCCATTGAAAACGATACTTCGCAGCTTCCGCACCGGCACCCATATTATCAACGGGCCAAACGTTGATAAGCCTGCTTTCGCCAGTTATATGATCAAGCCGCTGCAACATGCCCATATAATTACCACCATAAGTGATATCCGGATTTTCCGGATCGGCAACAACGTATCCGCTTTCGCTACCTGCAGCGTTCTCCATATCTGAAGCAGTGATGGCAGCCCCGTATGTTCTGCTCTTGATACGAAAAGCACTATTATCCTGCTGGCCGGCCAGTATTCTATAAGGAAATGCATTATCCGTACTTACACGATATACTTGTGAAGTAGGTTGATTTAAATACGTACTCCAGTTATTACCTGCATCGAAGGAAACCTGTGCACCACCATCATCAGCTACAATCATACGATTGGCATCTTCCGGGTCTATCCACAAATCATGGTGATCACCATGGGGTGTATTTATTTCCTGGAAAGTTTTTCCCCCATCACGGCTGCGCATGAAATTTACATTGGGTGCATATACAAGATTTTCATTTTTCGGATCTACAAATACTTTGGTATAATACCATGCCCGCTGACGGATATTATTATCACTGCTGGTAAGTGTCCATGTTTCACCGGCATCTGCACTCATATACATGCCACCATCTTTATTTTCGATAATCGTATAAATTTTATCCGGATTAGATGGTGCCACTGCTACTCCAACTATTCCCCATACGCCTTTTGGCAATCCTTTTTTTGTTGAAATATTTTTCCATGTTTCACCAGCATCGGTGCTTTTCCATAAACCGCTTCCTTCTCCTCCGCTTTCTAGTGAATAGGGTGTTCGGATTAACCGCCAGGTACCAGCATAAAAAACTGTGGGATTGCCGGGTTCCATTACCAGGTTACTGCATCCCGTTTGATTATTGACAAATAATGTTTTTTTCCAGGTCTTTCCGCCATCAGTTGTTTTATAGACACCCCTTTCATCATTGGGTCCAAACAAATGACCCATTACGGCAGCCCACACTGTATTTGGATCTCTTGGATGAATTATAATACGGATAATATGTCTGCCTTCTTTTAACCCGATATTCTTCCATGTTCTGCCACCATCTTCACTACGCCATATACCACCGAGTCCTTCACTTACATTTCCCCGCATCGTATTTTCGCCTTCCCCCACATACAAAATATTTTCATCTGAAGGAGCTACTGCCACCGCACCTATAGTACTGCC
>JBKJXQ010000441.1:0-5952 GCA_046716235.1 Chitinophagaceae bacterium | reverse complement strand
CCATTACATCAAACCATTTACTAATATCATTAACTGATGATGTTTCTTTTATTTTTGAAAATAAATGAGCGGAGCCGGTAATCAGCATGGCCAATTGTGCCAACCGGATGGTTGGAAAATTGCCCGGTCTCATCCGCAAAAAATGAATGGGGATATGAATAGGTTTCAGTTGGTATTTTTCTTTTAGAAATTTATATTCCCGTTGCAGTAATTGAGGATAATCATCATTCAACTTACCATCCAATAATCCAGCCTGGCCAAGTAGCAATGCTTCCAACTGATGAATCTGGCTTTTATGCCTGGCCAATATATTAATGGGTATAGATCTGGCTATGGCTTCAAAAGCATCAGCATTCACTTTTATTCCAAAATTGCGGGCCAGCAGCCACCAGAATATTTCTTCCCAGTGATGATTGTTTTGTTGCCCGTATGTTTCTGCAATTTTTGATTTTCTCAATAACCGCTCCACCAATAATCTGTCCTTCCAGCTATTCCAGGTAATCTCCCGGACAGTGCTGATACTTTTCTCACAAGGAATAAATGAAGATGAATTCATCAACTCTTCATACCGTTGTAGTAGAATTTTTGACACCCTTTTATTTAGTTCCAAAACAGGAGCAGCGGAACGTTGATCAGCAGCAATTTTTTTATTCAGCTCAACGTCATCTTCCCACACCACCTGTAAGACTACATTATTATAATTTGAATCGTTCTGATGTTTATGTTTTGTCCAATCAGAAGTTTTACTATGGAGTTCAACAGTGCCAGCCCAAATTGTTTTTCCAATTTTAATTTTAGCATCTAAAAAATCAGGCCCCTGGTTGGTGTTATGCTGGCCGGGGAAAATAACCTGAATCACTTCACCCGAAGTTGTTGTCAATTCATTTTTATTAAAGTATTGGAATTGCCAGATGAATTGCAGCAGCCGTTCGTTCATACTTGATCATTTGAATAGGTGGCAGTTCGAAAATTTCTATACAAGTTTTCTTAAAGTTAACCTTCATTTCCTCATTTCCAGATCGCTTCATAATCAAATCATTTTCTTCAGCTCTCTCACTACCCTGCTCACCGGTAACCCCATCACATTATAAAAATCACCATTAATTGATTTGATGCCTGTCACTCCTATCCATTCCTGGATGGCATAAGCCCCGGCTTTATCGTACGGCTTATATTTATCAACGTAAAATTCTATTTCTTTTACAGTAATGTTATAAAACTCTACTTCTGTACTATCGGCAAAAGCAATTTCCTGATTGCCCTTTCTGATCACCACCCCGGTTATCACTTTATGTTTCTCACCAGACTATGCCAGTAAAATACTTACGGCATCTTCCCGGTGTACAGGTTTGCCAATAATATTATCGCCCAATACAACAATAGTATCAGCAGCAAGTATCACTTCTGTTTCACTCCTCATTTCCTGAACAGCCAACGCTTTGTTGCGGGCAATGTAGATGGCCACTTCTTCCGGTGTCAGTCCGGGAGGAAAACGTTCATCAGTTCCTTTTACCACTACCTCAAATGGAACTTCAGCCCATTCCAATAATTGTTTGCGGCGGGGAGATTGTGATGCAAGGATTATTTTATTCATATATAGAAGTAGAAAAAAATCATAGATGTAATGCCAGTAAACATTATCAATTTTGTAATACTGCTTAATTGATGAAAATGCTGAGCTGTCACACCTTTTTTCAACTTTAATAAAACTATCAGCAAAGGTGTTATTATTGTTACTGCGCTATATATACTGGGCAGCCACCATCTGAATTGTAATATATAGACCTGCACTACTATCAAAACAGCTATCAAAACAATCAGCCATACAGCCACATATACTTTTGTTGCATTAAGTCCCCAAACAATGGGCATGGTTTTACAACCATACTTAGCATCCCCTTCCATATCCTCCATATCTTTAATAGCTTCCCGGATAACCGATATAATAAAAGCGAACCCGGCATATAGAATTGCCAGCCGGAAAAATTTATACTGACTTGCTTCACCTACCCCGAAAGCATCAGCCAGCGAAACTTTAGAAAAAAAAACGATAAGGATTGTCCAGGCTGTCAATAGAGAAATAATAATATTGCCTGATAATAACTTTCTTTTAAAATTGGTAGAGTAAAACCAAAGTAAGGCTACACAAAATATATTAGCCAGCACCAGGTACCATTTTTGAAAACCAGGTAAAGCAAGAGTAGTAAGAATAATTCCAGAAACACTTAGCATAAAATGCCAGGCAATAGCCCAACGACGGCTTATCAATTTATCTACCACCATCCGGTGTGGTTTATTTACTTCATCAATATTAATATCGAAATAATCGTTGATGATATATCCTGCGGCAGCAATAAATAAGGAGGCTAATAATAAAAAAATAAAATGCAAGCTGTCATTTTCCGGAATGTTACCCCTGTACAATGTTTGATAGATGCAAACCTGGAAAAGCACCTGGCTAAGGGCAATGAAAAAGAGATTGGGGAGACGCACCAACCGAAGAAATGCTGCTATCAATCTCATGAAATAAATTTTTGGAAAGATACTGAAGAAGTATGAAGTAAGATGCCAAAAGTCGGGTTTCAAAAAGGATATAGTCCTGTTTATCTTACTTAGTACTTTATATATTATTACCTTGACGTTATCTCTACGCTATAGTTCCAATGATCATTAAGCTTCAGTACTTTTTCTATAACCTCTCTTACACAGGCAGATCCACCGTTCAATGGTGATATATATTGAACCGCAGCTTTTATCTCATTAACCGCATCTGATGGACAAACGGGTAAACCAACTACTGACATAACTGGAAGATCAGGCAAATCATCTCCCATAAATAAAACCTGTTCTTTGCTTAAATTATTTTTAGTCATATAATCTACAACAAATGCCCTTTTATCCAACACAGACATGTGTACGTCTGTTATACCTAATTTTTCTAACCTATTAACTACCTGGGGAGAATTACCACCAGATACCACCACCACCCGGTATCCATTTTTAATTGCCATTTGCAGTGCAAATCCATCTTTAATATTCATCCGTCTTGCTTGCAAGCCCCCGTCTAATACTAATACAGTACCATCAGTAAGTACACCATCCACATCAAAAATAAAAGTGGTAATTTTTTTAAATAGTTCGAGAATATTCATATGTGCAGATTTGAAGATATGCAAATTTGCAAATTATTGAGTTTCTACATTTGCAGTTCTGCACATTTATACATTTGCATATTTACTTCTGGCTATCCCTCCACTCATACACCCATGCACTCTGTATCATTTCCAAATGACCTTCTGTACTTTGTTCCCTCGTACCTTCAAAGCCGGGAATTTGCAAAATCCATTCCAGCAAATCGGTAAAACGAAGCCGGTAAATTTTACCTTCTGTAAAGTCGTCTCCAAAACGTTCATACAGTTTCAGTGCAATATCTTCGTGGTCGCTCCAGTTTATCGGTGGTTCAAAATGACTCATAAATTATTACTTATTTCTTTTGTTATTGTTCGAAGCGCATAGCTTAATAGCTTGTGGCTTCTCTGTTTTATTCTCCCAAAAATTGTGTTTGGTCGGGAATAGTAACCTGCACTTCACCGCCCTTCTCAAGCAAAAGGCATTGACAACCTAATCTTGAATTTATCCGCGGGTTAACAGCCCTGTCTATAAAATCTTCTTCTTTATCGCTTAATTCTTCCAGCAATTCATCCCCTTTTTCAACATACAGATGGCAGGTACTACAGGCACAAACACCGCCGCAATTATGATGAAGTTCAATATTATTTTTCAATGCCACTTCCAGCAAACTATCCCCTGGCTCAATATTTTCTAATGTAACCGGGTCGAGACCCGACTGTTCAAATTTAAATCTAATGGTGTACATCTTATCGATTTTCGTTTACCTACCGGAACATTCATTTGAATACCGGTTTTTTAACCCTATAGCCATATTTACTTAAAAGCTATTATAACGGCGCAAAAGTATTGGAAAAACAATGAACAGATTTACTTGTTTGGGAAAACAATTAGCTGGTTTGCTGTATACTTTCTGTCATCAGCAAATAAATATTCTTTAGTTGAGGATGATTTTTCAGTAATTCAAGATGTTTTTGAATTGTTTCTTTATCATGACGAACCGCAGGGCCTGTCTGTACCTCTTTAGCTGAAACATTTTTTACCCGCAATGCTGTTTCTTCAATCAATGGGATGAGGAGTTTAAAATCTAATCCTTCTTTTCGGCAATATTCTTCGGCCAGTGTATAAAAATGATTGGTAAAATTACTGACTACCACTGCTGCAACATGTAACTTCATCCTGGCATCATCACCGGCTTGTACCACTTTTTCATTGGCAATGGAATGTGCAAGACTTTCAAGCTTCTTTTTAGTAAACTCATCACTACCATCAATAAAAACAGGAATCTCAGGTAAGGTGATCATTTCTTTCCGCAAACTTTGTAATGGGTAGAATACACCATAATGTTCACTTACAGTTTTCAATATCTCTTTGGGAACAGCAGCTGCTGTGTGTGCTATAATCTTACCAGGCAATTTGAGTCCTTCTGTTATTTCACCTATTGCTTCATCATTTACAGCAATGATATAAACATCAGCATCTTTATTGATCGTACTTTTATAATTGGTAGATTCAGAGTTCCATTCATAAGCCAACTCCGTAGCTGCTGCCGCATTCCTGCTATATACCTGCAAAATGGTATGCCCCGCAGCTTTAAACTTTCTGCCGAGCACAGCAGCAGCATTTCCTGAGCCAAAGATGACAATATCCATATAGTAAATTCTAATAGATTTGCAAATTACAACAAAGGAAGTAAACGCTGTTTTATATGATGAAGCTTGCTCAAAAGATTGCACTCCGTTACTATAAGGCGAAGTTTAAATTATGGTCAGCTGTATCAAAACGAAAAGCTGCTGAAAAAGCTTTTGAGCTTTTCTGTACACCTCAATCCAGAAATAAAAAAGAATTACCGAAAATATTTGAGCAGGCAGAAAACCCGCATTTTAAATTAGGAGCAGATAATATAAAAGGCTGGCGATGGAATAAAAAAGCAGGAAGAAGAGTGCTTATCTTACATGGTTATGAATCATCCGTTACCAACTTTGACCGTTACGTTAAGTTGCTGATAAAAAAAGGGTATGAAGTATTGGCTTTTGATGCACCGGCACATGGACGGAGCGGTGGGAAAAAAATTAATGCTCCGCTTTATAAAAAAATGATCAAGGAAATTCATCAGCAATACGGCCCGGTAGAATCATATATGGCACATTCTTTTGGTGGCCTGGCAGTATGCCTGGCATTGGAAGAAATAAGCCATACAACTGATTACCGGCTGGTATTGATAGCTCCTGCTACTGAAACCACTACAGCTATTGATACATTTTTTTCCTCCCTGCAATTAGATAAGTTGTTACGGAAGGAATTTGATAAAGTAATTATAAAAAAAAGTGGTGTGAGTCCGGCATGGTATTCTATTAGAAGAGCCATGAAGCATATCAAGGCAAAAGTATTGTGGGTGCATGATGAAGATGACAATGTAACCCCATTAGCCGATGTGCTTAAAGTAAAAGAAGAAAACTATCCTGATATTGAATTCGTATTTACAAAAGGATTGGGGCACCGGCGTATATACCGCGATAACAAAGTGATCCAAACCATAATTGATTTTTTATGAAAGCTATATTAGCAATATTGTTTTTCTTTACATGCAGCAGTTCCTGCGTAAAAAAAGATATTGGTAAAATGCCTCCATATCCCAACAATACTGAAACTACTAAAAAATATTATTATCTCGCATTGGGCGATTCTTATACAATTGGACAAAGTGTACCAGCTGAAGATAACTTCCCCAACCAGGTAGCGGGTATGATGGTAAATAATGCTATAGGTTTTCCATTGCCCCGCATTATCGCCAAAACTGGTTGGACAACCGATGAATTAGAA
>JBKJXQ010000440.1:0-2744 GCA_046716235.1 Chitinophagaceae bacterium | reverse complement strand
TGTACCGAAAAAAAATCCGGCAGAAAATTTTCCTTGCCTATATCAGTTGAATTATAACCCCGGCGTTTCAATTCATTTGGTGGAAAATCGGTAATGGAAAAGCAACAGTGTTTCTCCCCGACTCTGATAGACAACACAGGCTGTGTAGTCCCACTATTTTCCGCCGCTGCTATGTGGAATAATTGTTTCACTAATTCATTTTTGATTGCGTGCAATAATAAGAAAAATGCCGGAACACAGTGACACAGTTAATAAATGATTTTACCTGGTTATACCGGTATAAAATATTATCGTTATTGATTTTGGTTTTAAATTCAGGATAGGGCTTCTTTTCGTAGGTTTGCGCCTTTCTAAATAATGGCAAACATTACGGCAAATACCGATTTACAAGTTGAAATCACCAACCGGCAGATTTTAAAAATTGCTTTACCAATTAGTCTGGCTCTGCTGGTGCCGCAGATTAACTTTGTTACCAATAACATTTTTCTAAGTGGCCTTGGGGAAACGGAACTGGGTACAGCAGGTATAACCGGGGTTTTTTATCTTGTGTTTGCTTTAATAGGCAATGGGCTTAATAGTGGCTTGCAGGGTCTTATATCCCGGCGGGCAGGAGAAAACCGCCCTGAAGAAATAGGCAAACTATTTGGCCAGGCCATCTGGATAGCTATGCTTTTTGCAGGGGTAGGTTTAATAATAACTTATTTATTTACTCCTTATTTTTTATCAGCCAGCCTGCACTCACCAACTGTAAGAACCGAAGCTACCAGCTTCCTGATAATCCGTGTGACCGGGCTTCCTTTTCTATATCTCTTTCAGCTGGGCAATGCCTTTCTGGTAGGAACTAACAGTAGCCGTTACATGAAATATGCTTTTTTCATTGAAGCGACACTAAATATTTTTCTTGACTATGTGCTTATTAATGGATACCTCGGTTTTCCAAAATTGGGCTTTAATGGCGCAGCTGTTGCCTCTGTTATTGCCGAAATAGTAGCAGCAGTAGTAGTATTCGGAATAATTATCTACAAAAATATGCATCGGCGTTTTGCATTGTTCAATAGCCTGCCATTTAATAAAACGATAGCTTCTCTCATTTTTCGTCAGTCGTCACCATTGGTGCTGCAATTTTTACTCAGCATACTGGCATGGCTATTATTTTACGTCCTTATTGAGAATAAGGGGGAACGGCCATTAGCAATCAGCAATACTATGCGGAATATTTTTGGATTGTTCGGCATATTTGTATGGTCTTTTGCGAGCACCAGCAATGCGATGGTGAGTAATATTATTGGCCAGGGAAAAAAGGATAAAGTACAACCACTTATAAGAAAGATAATGGTACTGAGCTTTACTTTTACTTTTTTTCTTTGCCTTTTACTCAATCTTTTTCCTGATATGTTCCTCAGTGTTTTTGGCCGTGATGATTCTTTTACAGCCGAAGCTATTCCGGTTATCCGCATTGTAAGTATTGTAGTACTCTGTATGTCTGTTGCTACTGTTTGGCTCAATGCAGTTACGGGTACTGGCAATACCCGTATGAATCTTCTTATAGAAATAGTTGCCATTACCCTTTACAGCATCTACATCTGGCTGGTTCTTAAAGTCTGGAACCTGTCATTAGTTTGGGCATGGGGCTCAGAATTATTGTACTGGGTTGTACTTTTCACCCTCTCCTTCTTATACATCAGAAGTGGAAAATGGAAGAACAAAATAATTTAAACAGTTGGATTATTACTATTAATTACCAAGCGAGATACTAAAATTTCAAAACTTTTTTGTTACTTCTATAGTATTTTTAGTAAACTAAAAAGATAAAATGAACTTTACACCTTTTCCTGCCTTATCTACTGAGCGGCTAATCTTGCGACAAATGAACAGCAAGGATAAGCATGAAATATTTAAACTTCGTTCAGATGCAAGAGTGCTCGAATTTATCGATATAAAAAAAGCTGAGACAATTGCTGATGCAGAGGCATTTATTGAAAAAATTAATACTTGTATAGCAAATAATGAATCGATATTATGGGGAATATGTTTAAAAGGATCTTCTGCATTGATCGGCACTATTTGCTTTTGGAATATTTTGAAAGAAGACTTAGTTGCAGAAATTGGCTATGCACTTCTACCCAGATTTCAGGGAAAGGGAATAATGCAGGAGGCCGTCAAAAAAATTATTGAGTATGGCTTTGGTGATATGCGCCTTAAATCCATAATAGCGGATATTAAGCCCGCAAATATCAAATCCATAAACTTACTGGAAAGAAATGATTTTATTTATACCGGCAAATCAAAAGAAGAAGAAGATATAGTAATTTATACACTCAGTAAAGCAATACAAATCCAATAATATTAATCATTCACTCACTACTACTGCCAGTTTTGTATTACCTGTATTTGTTGCCAATCGTGAAATGCCTTTTACTACAGATACATCGCCTTCAATAATAACCAACTGCCATTCTTTATCAATACCAATTTGAAAGGAAAATAATTTAGTTCCATTGCCGGTTAGCAATATATTATTTTGTAACCAGGCAAGGTGATCCTGGCCTTGCAATGTTGAAGTAATCGTAGTGATTACACCCGTTATTAAATCCAGCCGTTTAATTAGCCCTTCTTTTTCTGAAACCTTCTGTACAAAACTCATGGCCTGCTGTCCCGGGATTTTATGCAGACTCCGCCCGATATTGATTGCGATTACAGAATCTGATTGATCAGGTAAATTAAAAAAGTGAAGGGAATTAGTA
>JBKJXQ010000439.1:0-3762 GCA_046716235.1 Chitinophagaceae bacterium | reverse complement strand
GAATTAGTCATAATTGGTTCTAATTGGTTTTTGGGCAATTTCATGTAATTGGTAATTGTCCATGCCGGCCCGCCATCGGAAGGAAATTTATTATCCCATAATTCCTGAGATAAGTATTGCAAATATGAGTTGAGGCCTTCATCCATCCAGGTCCATTGTCTTTCATCACTGTTCACAATCATTGGAAAAAAAGTATGGCCCACTTCATGTATAATAACAAGGATAGCAGCATTTTTTGAGCCTTCTGTGTAACTACCATCTTTTTCCGCACGGCCTGGATTGAAGGAAATCATCGGATATTCCATTCCCTGGTTACCTTCTACACTTATTGCTACCGGATAGGGATAGGGAATAGAAAATTGGGAATAAGTTTTTAATGTATGTGCTACTGCTTTGGTTGAATATTTACTGTAGATAGGATAAGCTTCTTTTGCATAATAACTCATCGCCATCGCTTTTTTTCCTTCAACTATTGCCGGCATTGCATCCCATACAAACCTGCGGGAAGATGTCCAGGCAAAATCCCGTACATTATCTGCTTTATATACCCATGTTTTGCGAGCCATGGGCGAAGCAATCCCTTTTTTTTCTTTGGATGCTTTTAATGCTTCATCTAATGTAACAATCTGCAAAGGATCTTTCGATGTTTGTGCTTTTTGCCAACGGGCTAATTGTATAGAAGTCAGTGTTTGTGCATAATTCTGGCATTCACCCGTTGCACCAACAATATGATCCGCCGGTACTGTCATCTGCACTTTAAAATTTCCAAAAGATAAAGTAAACTCACCTGTTCCGGTAAATTGATGGTTCTGCCATCCCTGGTCATCGCTGTACCGGCAAAGACGGGGATACCATTGTGTCATCGTATAATTATTATTATTGTCTTCAGGAAAATTTTCATATCCACCCCGGGCTCCGCCAAAACGGATAAAATCGCCACGGTTTACAATTTTATAATTCCACTCCACATTAAAAACAAATTTTTGACCAGGCTTTAGCGGAGTAGTGAGATCCAGTTTCATCATGGTTTTATTAATGGTATATTTAATTGGTTTACCTGCTGCATCCACCAGTTTAATAATATTTACACCGTATCCATTATCTGTTTTTCTTTCTTCATAACGGTCCAGCACTTTATCGGTTGTCTGCTGCGGTAATGTGTTTTGACTTTGGTAATTGGCATTATTAACAGTGCTGTGTTGGTTTTCATCCAGCTGCATCCATAAATAACTCAACGTTTCGGGTGAGTTATTAAAATAAGTAATGGTTTCTGTTCCACTCAGCTTATTATTGGCTTCGTCCAGTTCACATTTTATATCATAATCCACCCGCTGCTGCCAGTACTTTGGTCCCGGTGCACCGCTGGCAGTCCGCTGTTCGTTGGGAGTTGGAAAAATGGTTCCCATCTGCTCAAACTTATTAGCATGATTAGAGCTTGCATTGTTCTGAATTTGTGCCTGTATCAATATTGTTACTGATAATAACAAGCTGCAGCATAAAAAATACTTCTTCATGTAAATGTGATTTTATATTGGTAAACGTTCAAGTGCAATTTTAAGAGCCAGGCTGAAAACAGCAGCAGAAAGAAAGATGACCCATTCTCTGCGGTTTATCTTCAGCATATTAATAATTATGTAAGCTATTAAGAGTAAAATAATCACTACTATAATTTGTCCTACCTCAAGCCCTGCATTAAACCCCAGCAATCCCCAGCCAATTCGTTGATCTTTTGCCAGCATAAACCGGATAGAATTGGCAAAACCCATTCCATGTACCAATCCGAAGAACAATGCTAAAAAATAATTGATACGGATTGATTGGGTGGTGAATTTTTTTTGAAAAAGGTTACTGAAGGCAGTTACAATTATCGTGCAAGGAATAAGAAACTCCACCCATTTACTATTAAACCGTATAATATCAAAAACGCTTAAAGCCAGGGTAAGAGAATGACCAATGGTAAAAGCTGTTATTAAAATCAGTACCTGTTTCCAGTCTTTCAATAAATAAATAGCGGCAAGGGCTGCAATAAAAAGTAAATGATCGAGTGCATCCCAACTCATGATATGTTCCCAACCTATCTTAAAATAAAAACCAACGTCATTCATAAAATTTCCCTTCAAGCCTTGAAACTATTGGCCTATTTTTAACGTCATTCTGAAACATGGCTTCAAAGTAAGCCAGACTTTTGTAATTGGAAAAATTATTGTGTCAATGGCAGCATTATTCAATAGATGGCTTCTTTTATTGCTGCTTCCCGGCAGTTGGTTAGTTACCGGAAAATTTCTGCCGCAGCAAGAACGGGCTGTAGATCTGCAATCTGGTGTGATGCACCCCTTTCATGGAAGTGTAATCGAGATTAATCAAAATATTAATGAAAAAACATTGGAGATCAGTTGTAAAATATATACTGATGATTTTGAAAAAATATTAGTTAAGAATTACAATAAAAAAGTAGACCTTATTAATCCTCCAAACAAACCGGCGATGGATTCCCTGATAAAGAAATACATATTTAGTCATATTGCTATACAGGTAAATGGAAAACAGGTGGCACTATCCTATATCGGGTTTGAAAATGAAAGTGAAGCAGTCTATGTTTATGTACAGGCCGACAATGTGGCTCCACTAAATAAATTGGAAATAGCAACTAACCTGATGTATGATTTATTTGATGACCAGGTAAATATTATTCATCTGACGATAGATGGGACAAATCGTAAAAGCAATAAGCTGAACTTTCCGGCTACCAGTACAGCATTTAATTATTAGGTGATTGCAGCCTGTTCTTTTTTTGATAAGATAAAATTGTAATAAGGAAAAAAATCACTAACAGCGGGAACTGAGTTGTTATTCTTCCATATCTTCCAACAGCTCTTTACTTAATGTAACCAGCACTTTATCAATCCGGTGGCCATCCATATCTATTACTTCAATTTTAAATCCTTTCCAGGCAAGCTTATCGGAAGTTTTAGGAATACGTTCTAATTGGTGCAGAATAAATCCAGCTAATGTATCAAAATCATGTTCGCCTTCGTTCATCCATTCTGTTTTTTCAAAACGGGTAAGAAAATCATAAAAAGGGATCTGCCCATCTACAATAAAAGAGCCATCTTCTCTTTCTATTATTTCATAATCAGGTACATCAGGTTGAGGCATATCGCCAACAATGGCTTCCAGTATGTCGTTCAGTGTGATTAATCCTAAAATGCTTCCGTATTCATCTACAATAAAACAGGAATGAAGACGGGATTCTTTAAATTTTTCCAGTACCTGGTAAGGAGAATTATTTTCCGGGACAAATAAAGCCGGAAGCATTAAATCTTTAAACAAGGTACTATCGGGGCTTACATAAAGATCTTTTATAGAAACCACTCCTTTCAGGTTATCAATTTCCCCATCGCAAATAGGATAAACAGAATGCGGCTCGCCAATAATTTTTTCTTTTATTTTATCCTCATTATCATCAAGGTTAAACCAGATAATATCGCTGCGATGTGTCATCAGCGAAGTAATATTACGGTCGCCAAGATGAAATACTCTTTCAATGATTTCCTGCTCTGCTTCATCAATGGTTCCGGCTTCAGTTCCTTCTGTAATCAATGTTTTGATCTCTTCCTCTGTTATGGCATCGTCCTTTGAGCGTTTGTTGTTAAAAATGCGGAAGAAAAGATTGCTGATTTTATTTAGTAACCATACGATGGGGTGGGTGACCTGTGCAAAAATATTCATTGGAGCGGCAACCAGTTTGGCAATACGCTCGGC
>JBKJXQ010000438.1:0-3881 GCA_046716235.1 Chitinophagaceae bacterium | reverse complement strand
GTTTTACTGTACTCGAAGTATCTACTAATAAAAATGTAACTGCCAATTTTTATACCGTTACAGACAGCGTAAGAAATCCTTATAATACTACGTTGTTGAATTTTTCAAAGATACCAGCTCAATTTCTGGAAGACTCTACAAAAAAAGAACCGGACCCATTTGCCAAGTATAAGGATACGATTTATAGTCCTGCTGATCCTTCTCTTACAAAAATTTCCGGGTTGAAGAAATTATTCATGGGTCAGAATTACAGGGCCGAGTGGCGGACTCCGGTAAATATGAAAGTATTCAACCTTCGAAAAGAAAAAGGTGGTATGATAATAGTAAGTCTTGGAGGAGATGGGCAATCAACCTCCTTAAGATTAAAAGATGCGAAGGGAAAAGAATGGACGTTGAAAAGTATCAATAAAAATCTGACCAAATCATTACCCGAAGCATTTCAGGTAAGCGTTGTAAAAGCTACAGCCATAGAATTTAATTCTGCTGCTTTTCCGTATAGTTCTTTTATCACTCCTAACCTTCTTAAAAAACTGGATCTGCAAACACCGCACCCGGAACTCTTCTTTGTACCGGATGATCCGGCTTTTACTTTTTACAGAAAATTATTTGCCGGCAAAGTTTGTACATTGGAAGAAAGAGAACCTTCGGCAGATGGATCCAATACCATCAGTACAGCTAAAGTGTTCAGTAAAATGATTGATGAAAATGATCATCGTCCTGATCAGCCTGCTGCTTTGCGGGCAAGACTCCTTGATATTGTAATTGGGGATTTTGACCGCCATTTTGATCAATGGAAATGGAGTATAGATGATACCGGGAAAGGCAAAGTTTACGAACCTATCCCAAAATCAAGGGAGATGGCTTTCTTTTACCCTCAGGGTTTGCAGATAAAATTATTCAACATAAGAACGTTGCCTTTTTTACAAGGTTTCCGGTATAATATTCCGGATGTGGACTGGCTGGGTTATGGTGCAAGAGATTTTGACAGAATTTTTCTTACCGATCTTGATGCTGAAGAATGGAGAGGATCAATTACTTCACTTCAGCAAACATTAAGTGATTCAGTAATCAGGAATTCGGTAAAAAATTTGCCGCCCGAAATTTTTCCGCTTCATGGAGAAACGCTTATAAAAAAAATGATCAGTCGGCGTAACCTGCTTTTAAAAAGAGGTATGGATTATTATAAATTTATTTCAAATAAGGTAAATGTAATAGGAAGTAACGAAAAAGAATATTTTAAAGTAAGTAATACTGAAAATGGTTTGCAGGTAAGAGTATATGCAAGAGAAAAAGGAAATGATACAAGTTTTATCATGTATAACAGGGTTTTTGATCCTGCCATCACACATGAAATAAGACTTTTTGGATTAAACAATGATGATCTCTTTAATATAGATGAAAATGCTTCATCAAGAATAAAAATCCGGATTATTGGTGGCAAGGGTAATGACACTTTTGATATTAAGGGCCATGTAGAAAATTTATTGTACGATATAAAATCGGATGGGAATTATATCCGGAACAGCAGCCGTTCCAAAAATCGTTTTTCAGTAAACCCTCCGGTTAATGATAACAGTATTACAGGCTTTCAATATAACACGACTAAGTATCCCGAAGCCATGTTTTCATTTAATTCCGACCTGGGATCGGGTATCGGCATGGGTATTTCAAAAAGAACGCATGGGTTTAGAAACCTGCCGTATGCATCTGATCAAAAGCTTGCTGCCTTATATTCTTTTGCCGGTGCTTACCAGTTCTATTACAAAGGTGAGTTTAATCATATTACCAGGAATCTTGACGTGTTATTGCAGGTAAATTCTGTTAATCCGGGCCTGCATAATTTTTTTGGCCTCGGAAACAAAACAAAAATTGACGCTGCAAAAGATGATAATTTTTACAGAACCCGTTATAAAACCGTAGAAATAAATGCTCTCTTTCGCCATCGTTTTTTCAATACTTTTCACCTGATGTTCGGGCCTTCTTATTATCAATATTCAAACAATTACAGATTTAACACTGCAAATATTTTAGCAAAACCAAAAGAGATTGGTCTCGATTCAGCAAATATATTCAGACAAAAAACATACCTGGGAGGTAAGGTTGTTATGCACCTTGATAACAGGAATAATGAAATTTTTCCTACCCGTGGTATACATTGGGACAATGAATTTTTATATACCAGGGGTATTAAAGATGGCAGTGGTAATTTTTCCCGTATCTCCAGCGATATGACACTGTATGTAAGTCAGAACAATCCTGCAAAAGTAGTAGCCGTAATTAAATTAGGCACCAGCCGGATTTTAAGCAAGCAGTTTGAATTTTTCCAGGCAGTAACACTTGGCAATAATAATTTACAAGGATTTAGAAACAACAGATACCAGGGATCGGGAAGCACTTATGGAAGCATGGAATTGCGGGTAAAACTATTTGATATTGATTCCTATGCGCTATCCGGTCCTTTTGGCCTTACAGGTTTTTATGATATTGGGCGGGTAAAGCTTAAAGGAGAAAGATCGAAGGCTTTGCACAGTGCCTTTGGTGGCGGATTTTATTTTGTTCCTTTTAATCTTTTTGTTATTTCTGGTTCGGCAGGCTTTTCGGAGAAGGATAAAGTGCTGAATTTTTCCCTGGGTACAAAAATTAATCTTACTTATTAAAAGCTTTCATTCATAAATATTACATAATTGTATTGCTGTAAGTTACCCTAACTTACAGCAACTATTTTTGCATGATCTCATTTAATTACAGGAAAAGAAGAGACGCTGTAAAAAACCGGATACTAACTGCCCGGTTATCTTCCGTGTATTCATTATTAATAGCTTTATTATTTTTTTTTATAATAGCATGGACGGTTTTTATTAATGAAGGCAGATCACTGGATGAAAAAGTATTTGCTGCTATTTCCCCTCATATTACTGAAAGCAGAACAAAATTCATGGTGTTCATTTCTTTTTTGGGTAATCATACTTTTTTAATCCCGGCTAATCTGCTATTAATTATATTTTTTGTTGCCCGTAATAAAAAAGGTCTGGCTATCAGAGTTGGAATAATAGCATTGGCTAATCTTTTTTTAATGTCGCTTTTAAAAAAATATTTTCAGCGTCTCAGACCAGAACATCCGCTGATAGAGGGAATTACCAATTTTAGTTTTCCAAGCGGCCATGCCTTTATGAGTGTGGCATTTTATGGCTTTTTAATGTGGTATGCTGCAGTAAGTATTGATAATAAAAAAATAGAACGATCAATTATAGTATTTCTTTTAGCGGTAATATTTGCAATTGGTTTTAGCCGTATCTATTTGCGGGTACATTATGTAACCGATGTGCTTGCAGGTTTTTGTATAGGTTTTGCCTTTCTGATGGTTTGCCTGTGGCTGACTGACAAACTACAGGAACCCCGGGAAATTATAGATTAAGGCCTGTAAACAAACCTATGTATAGTTGCTCTTTCATTTACCCCTTCATTGGAAATATACATATCTCCGTTGCTCCTGAAAGTTATCCCTTCCGGTTGGGGAAATAATTTTTTACCCAATTCAAAAACAGCTTCGGCTTTTCCATTTAAGTCTGTAATTACTAATTGATGGCTGCCAGAGGAAATGATAAATAATTTTTTGAGTACGGGATGAATAGCCGCAGCTGAGGGTTCAATGCGGGTTGTTTTAAGAGGACTAAGCTTTTCCACCTCTTTTACATCAATAGAAAAAACCGGGTTGGTATCAAACTTTGTAGAATCAGGATAAAAGGCAAAGGCACTTACCACTTCCTTATTATCCATTTTACAGTTTTTACAAAGGATGATTAAGGCTTTACGACTTGTATCTGCATACATAGCCTCAAAATCGTTACTACCGGAAATACCAATTTTACCAGCCTCTACTC
>JBKJXQ010000437.1:0-2626 GCA_046716235.1 Chitinophagaceae bacterium | reverse complement strand
GTATAGCACCTACCGTTAATACTGCCACATCCTGTGCAGCAATACTCCGGCTGATGATGGTTTGATATTGCAGTATGGCATTGCCCGCCATCACAATCGGGTCTTTGGTTACTTCCGGTGTAGAGCCATGCCCGCCTACACCATAAAAAGTTACATCAAGCTGATCGCTGCCGGCAGCTCTTTCACCGCTTCCGTTAATAATGCTGCCTGTTGCAATCGGCGTGGTGTGCATGCCAAATAAATAATCAGGAACGGGTACACCTTTTTCATACATCTTATCATTTACCATTGCCTGTGCACCTGTTAACGTTTCTTCGGCAGGTTGCGCCAGCAATACCAATGTTCCTTTCCATTCATTTTTTAATGCCATCATCATTTTGGCAATGCCCAGCATCCACGTTACATGGGCATCATGTCCGCAGGCATGCATTACCGGCACTTCAGTACCATCATCTTTTTTCATCATTTTTGTGCTGGCATAAGACAGACCCGTTGTTTCTTTTACCGAATTACAATCCATATCTGCACGGTACATTACAATGGGACCTGTGCCATTTTTTAAAACACTTACTACACCTGTTTTAGCAATGCCGGTTATTACTTCATAACCCAATGCTTTTAATTCTTTGGCTATAATGGCTGAAGTACGTACTTCCATAAATCCCAGTTCAGGATTTTGATGGAGGTCTTTAAATATTTCTACCAATCGTACTGAATCGGCATAAGCCATTTGTTTTACTTGTTTTATATTTTGGCCCACAAGTGTTGTAACAGTGATTAGCAGTACTATTATAAGAGAGGTAATTTTATTTTTCATTGTTTAACTTTTTAGCTGAATGTTATTAAAGTTACTTTTTGTTTAATTCCATATAATCAAAAACCAGGTTAGCCAGAGCAGTTACCCCGGTTTTGAATCCGCTGTCATCAATAAAAAATTCTGGTGTATGATGTGGAGCAGAAGTTTTAGGATCTTTTCCTTTGGGTAATCCACCAACGTAAAAATATAAGCCCGGTACTTTTTGTGCGAAGAAAGAAAAATCTTCTGATCCTGTTTCAGCAGGTACCAGTATAACATTTTCTATACCGGCAGATTTTTGTAATGAAGGCAACATCTGCGTTGTAAGGGCTATGTTATTAAACGTAACGGGATAATGAACCGAGTAGGGCAGCTCCACTGTTGCAGTTGCGCCTGCTGCTTCAGCTGTTTTTTCGACGATCTGATGAATCCGTTTAAAAACAAATTTTTCATCTGCATCACTTAAGGTTCTTACTGTACCTAACATCTCCACCTGTTCAGAAATAATATTGGAACGGTTACCACCATGAATGGAACCGATGGTAACTACCGCAGCATTTTCTGTAAGGTTTACATTACGGCTTACAATGGTTTGCAAACTGTTGATGATTTGTGCCGCAACAACAACCGGGTCAACAGATGCCCATGGCTCTGCACCATGTGATGGTTTACCTTTTACTGTTATCTTAACATCTCCAACACCCGCAAACATTCCGCCGGGACGATAGGTGATTTTACCCACTTCCAGTTGTGCATTTATATGTAAACCAAAAACAACATCCACTTTAGGGTTTTCTAAAACTCCTTCTTTTACCATCAGTTCAGCTCCACCTTCTTCTCCTTTAGGTACACCTTCCTCTGCAGGTTGAAAAATAAACTTCAAAGTCCCTTTCAAATCTTTTTTCATACCCGCTAATATTTCTGCAACTCCCATTAGCATGGCAACATGCGAATCATGGCCACAGGCATGCATCACTGCGGTTTCCTGTCCGTTGTACATTGCTTTTGCTTTTGATGCAAATGGAATGGGTGTACGTTCCAACACTGGCAATCCATCCATATCTGCCCTCAAACCTATAACAGGTCCGGGCTTATCACCTTTTAATATACCTACAACACCGGTTATGCCAACTTTTGTTTTTACTTCTATACCCAATGATTGCAGGTGTTTTGCAATAAGTGCAGCCGTTCGCACCTCCCTGTTTCCTAACTCAGGGTGTTCATGAATATCGTGCCGCCATTCAATCACTTTTTGTTCAATTTTAGTTGCAGCATTACTAATAGCTGATCTGCTGGTTTGCGCATTGATATGCTGGAATCAACTGATAAAACCAATAAAAATTATTTTTTTCATAATTGATTTTTGTATCTGATACATTATTGTTTAATTTTTCAATGTTTTTTACAAATAACTTAACCACCACTTTTCTTTATGTGCTGTTTTGTATTGGTCGTACCACTTGCAAAGGGGATATAATAAAAGCACGACTACTATCCATACCATGTAAGTAAAGCCTAAAGAAAATCCATATCCTTTTAACTCGGGGTCCAGCCAGGGCCTATGACGTAATATCATATCACTCCAGTTAAAGCCTGAAAATTCTGCAGCAAACATAGCAAGCAGATGTATAAGATAAAGGTGTAAAATGTAATAGAACATGGGCACCCTTCCTATATGAATAATTGGCAGTGTCAAACGGTGCTTTATCTTCTCAGCAAATGCCAGGAAAAGCATAGCTGGCCCCAGTGTCATCAATGTATACAATAAGGAAGGAGGATATTTGTTTGTATTGATGAAGGATAAAATAGTAAATGTTGAATAATTTTGTA
>JBKJXQ010000436.1:0-2617 GCA_046716235.1 Chitinophagaceae bacterium | reverse complement strand
GCACTGGATGGTACTGCATTATCAGAAGCAAATTTTGGTTCATTGCTTTTACCGGCACCTAACAAACCACGTTCAGTTGATTTATGGCCCATCTTTCACACAGGTGTTCCAAACCTCAGACCTTATCAATTAGCTACAGGAAAACCAGCTGGCAATCCTTTAGCTGCAGGTAAACCTTTTATAAATAATTTTTTACCTAATGGAGGCGATATGCTAAGAGTTAATATGGCAGTACCGGCAACAAGCCGCAAGAGCAGTGATTTTAGTAACCTGGGTCTTGTTCAGGCTGCAGTGCTTGGGCTTACAGATAGCCGTTATAATGGTAACACAAATATCGAATTCATTCCAAATATGGATGGTTTTCCAAACGGCCGCAGGCTGGAAGATGATGTAACCCGCATTGAATTGCAGGCTGTGGGTGGTGTTGTATTGGCAGCTATTGGTTTATGGTATGACGATTATACTGTCGGTGGTAGCCCCGTTACACCACAACTTGTAAATGTGCTTACATATAATACCGGTGTAAACAATAACGACACAACATTCAGAAACAATTTCCCTTACGTACAAACTCCGTGGAGAGGTACCGAAGTAAAATAAATTATCAGCAATTAAAATTATTAATATGAAAAGGAAAATTTTATCACTCGCTGTACTGCTCACCTTGGGCATTTCAGCATCGTTGCTCATGTCATCGAGCCACAGGGAAGCTCCCCTGATTGCTAATGACCCGCTGGCCGACAACACGGATCTATACGCTTTTCGCAGCCCCGATGATCCAAATAAGATTACTATTATCGCTGCTTATGTACCATTACAATTGCCACAGGGCGGCCCTAACTATTATTCTTTCGGAGAAAATATCCGTTATGAAATACATATAGATAACAACATAGGCACTGCCGGAGACGATATAATCTATCGTTTCACTTTCACAAAAACAAATGAAGACCCTACCACTTTCTTCAACATACGTTTGGGGAAACAAAATTTGAAAACCACTTATCGCCTGGAAAGGAGTATTAATGGTGGTGCAAGTTTTACAACCATCGTAACTGATGGTATTGTACCTCCGCCTAATGTAGGCCCACGTTCAATAAGTAGCTCTGTAGGATTAGGTGTGGCTGATTACAATACACTCATCAACAATGCCATTACTACTACGGGCACAGGTGAAAAAGTATTTTGCGGCACTGCTGATGATCCTTTCTTTGTGGACCTCGGAGGTATCTTTGATTTAGGTGATGCTCCACGCCAGAATGGAACACCGATTGATGCAGTTGCATGTAAAAATGTATCTACGATTGCCTTACAAATTGATATTTCTACATTACAAAAAGATCATAAAACTGCAGCACAAGCTGCTAATATTCTTGATGGTGATTTTGTTATAGGAGTATGGGCATCTGCAAGCAGGCAAAAAATAAAAACAATAAGAACAGGGGGTGAAGATTTTAGTGGCGCATGGGTGCAGGTTTCCCGCATCGGTATGCCATTAACGAACGAAGCCGTTGTTCCTATTGGTTCCAAAGATTTATGGAACTCTCTTACACCTTACCAGGATCTTGCAAACCTTGGTCGTTTCGGAGAATATTTTTACAATCCTGAATTGGCATTGTATATGGATGATGCGCAATTTGGTGGAGCTGTTCCTGCTTTCTCACCATTACGTATCCAAAAAAATTCATTAGGCTCATTTGGATTTGGTAATGGACAAAATGGTTTATATGGTTTGAAAGGAAATCCTGCATTGGATGGTACTGCATTGAGTGAAGCAAATTTTGGTTCATTGCTTTTACCAGCCGCTAACAAACCACGTTCGGTGGATCTATGGCCTATTTTTCATACCGGTGTTCCTAATCTTCGTCCTTATCAATTAGCTACCGGAAAACCAGCGGGTAATCCTTTAGCAGCTGGCAAACCTTTTATTAATAACTTTTTACCCAATGGGGGTGATATGCTTCGATCGAATATGGCAGTACCACCCACCAGCCGTACGGATACAAAATTTAGTTCTCTTGGTTTGGTACAGGCAGCAGTGTTAGGATTATTAGATCCTGAATACAATGGAAATACAAACATTCAGTTTATACCAAACATGGATGGATTTCCTAATGGCCGCAGACTGGAAGATGATGTAACAAGAATTGAGTTACAAGCTGTGAGCGGTGTTGTCCTTGCAGCAATCGGATTGTGGTATGATGATTATACTGTTGGCGGAAGCCCGGTTACTCCAAATCTGCTTTCTGTATTAAGTTATAGTACAGGAATAGTAGCAAATGATGTGGCTTTTAAAACAGCATTCCCTTATGTGCAAACACCATGGGCTGGTACCAGTGCATGTGCTGGAACTGCAACGCAGCCTCAATCAGCAAGAAGACAGTCTATACCTTCATCAATACTAGCTAAAACAAGCACTCTTAGTCTTGCAGCACCAAATGTGTTTATAACAGCAAGTCCTAACCCGACAGCTGACAATAATACTATTCGTTACCACATGGCCAAGGAAGGTAAAATAAATATCGCTGTTTATGATGGTTCTGGCAGAATGGTGAAAGTATTGGTGAATCAAAAACAACAAGCAGGTACTTATACCTTGCAATGGAATACGGGTAAT
>JBKJXQ010000435.1:0-4348 GCA_046716235.1 Chitinophagaceae bacterium | reverse complement strand
ATTTGTATCCTAAATTATTAGTCATACTTAACTCTAAGGTTATGCCAATAATTTTATTTCCGCATTCAATTTTTTTAAAGATCGATTATATAATTGAATTGTAAGAAATCATTTAATGACTTTTATAGAAAATCTCCTGATTACTTCCAGGCAATTTTATTATCGTCAGGTCAACTATTGAATCAGGAATAATAAAAATCAACTTCTTAAAACCTGCTATTAGTGATAACACCACTTTTTTTTCATAAAATTCATGTAATAAACTAAAAACCACAAACTCCCTATATTTGTAACTCAACTAATGGTTATGGCCAAACAATTTGAAGACTTTGATGCCAATCTGGCGGGGGAAGAAGGATTGACGGAAGAAACGAAAGCCAGTTGGTTCAAACGCATCAAAAAGGGGATAAATACAAAAACTTCGGAAAAAAAAGAAACACCTGAGGGACTTTGGGTAAAATGTCCGGATTGTAATTTCATTTGTACAGTTACAGAATTGAGGGAAAATCTTTTCGTTTGCCCAAAATGTAGTTTTCATCACCGCATTAATAGCAGTGATTATTATGAACTGTTATTCGACAATAATGAATTTACCGAACTCTTTGATAATATCCGCAGTAAAGACTACCTGGAGTTTACAGATTTGAAACCTTATAAAAAAAGATTGGAAGATATCTGGAGCAAAACTGATCTTAAAGATTCGATGCGGGTTGGTGTTGGTAAAGTAGGAGGTAATGATCTTGTTATTGCCTGTATGGATTTTGAGTTCATTGGAGGAAGTCTTGGAAGCGTAATGGGAGAAAAATTTTCACGGGCTGTTGATTATTGTATAAAAAACAGCATGCCTTATATGGTTATCAGTAAAAGTGGTGGTGCAAGAATGATGGAAAGTGCATTCTCATTGATGCAATTGGCCAAAACAAGTGGTAAATTATCACAGCTCAGCGATGCTAAACTCCCTTATATCTCCTTACTAACCGACCCTACTTTTGGTGGTATCTCCGCTTCATTTGGTATGCTTGGCGATTTAAATATTGCAGAGCCAGAGGCACTCATTGGTTTTGCGGGCCCACGGGTAATTAAAGAAACTATAAAAAAAGATCTTCCTCCCGGGTTTCAACGTAGTGAATTTATTCTCGAACATGGTTTTTTAGATTTCATTGTGCCAAGAAAAGAGTTAAAAGAAAAACTGGCAAAAGTATTGACCTTGTTTAAAAACTAATTTCAAGTCATCAATCAAAAATTAATCAGTAAGAGGTATTTTTACCTCTTACTTCATTTTATCAATGTCAGAAATAAAAAATCGGTCTGCCTACCACGAATACTTTATAGATACAAAATATGAGGCAGGTATGGTATTGCTGGGAACAGAAATAAAATCAATGCGGACAGGTAAGGTTAGTTTTAATGATAGCTACTGTCTTATTGCTGATGGTGAGGTCTGGCTCAAATCACTAAATATTGCCCAATACTCTCATGGTAATATGAATAATCATGATCCTGTAAGGGATAGAAAATTATTACTCCATAAAAAAGAGATTACAAAAATAGTAGCCCGGCTGAAAGAAAAAGGCTACACCCTGGTGCCATTGCGGATTTTTATGAATTCAAAAAACCTGGCAAAAATTGAAATTGGTCTGGCCAAGGGAAAAAAATTACACGATAAGCGGGAAAGTATCAAGCAAAAAGACGTGGATAGAGAAATGAAACGATACCTGAAATAATTATTTTTCAAAATTCTGAAAATCAGTACGGTTTTTGAATATATGTACGCATCAAATATGAGAAGACTATTGTTTTGTTTTGGATTACTGATTTCACTGTATGCTAATTCCCAATCTGTATTCGGATACTGGTATGGATATGCCAACGTAAAAACAAAAAGCTCTGCTAATAATTACCTTGTTGAAATGGTACTGCAACCGGAAAGTGGTTATGTAAAGGGTATCCTGAATTATTATTTTAAAAACACATACCGGAGTGTTCAGGTAAAAGGAAATTTTAATGCAGCCACCCGTCAACTGAGTTTATATAATATCCCCATTGTTTATCATGGCTCCTTTTCCACTTTTGAAGTGGATTGTAATATGAATATGCTCGCAACCTTGCGGGTGTCAAAGGAGGGTTCCTATCTTGCGGGGGCTTTCAATAGCCTGCCCGAATACAGGAATACTTGTGGTGCCATCAATGTAAGCTTAAAAATGAATGCGGATATCAGTAAAAAAGATTCTGTATTAAAAGCCATCAGTGAATATAAAGAGAATGTACAGGTGTGGAAACCATCTTATGATGATACCGTAGTTGCTGCTAATATCATCCAAAGAAAAGTAACGAACTACGTAACTGAAAAACAATATACTGAAAGAGAAAATGTAGTGGTGAATGAAATTGAAGTTGAATCAGATTCATTGCAGGTAAATATTTATGATAACGGAGAAATTGACGGGGACATGATTTCCTTGTTTTATAATCAACAACTGATTATCTCCAACCAAAAATTAACGCACAAATCCATAAGATTAAACCTTCAGGTTGATTCTACCAAAGCAGTAAATGAAATTTCTATGTTTGCTGAGAATCTTGGTTTAATATCACCCAATACAGCATTGCTTGTAATTAATGATGGTAAAAATAGATTTGAAATCAGACTTTCCAGTAATTTAGAAAAAAATGCGGCTATAAGAATCAAAAGAAAAAAAGTGGTACCGAAATCACCCACTAACTAATTTATTCAAATAGCTCTGCCTGGTTAGATTCTTTTCCCTTTACCCATTCCATTTCGGTTGATTTACTAAAATCGGCCAATTTGGTTCCTACCGTTCTGTAGCCGGTTATTTCAGCAATCTTTACAATTTTCAGTTTTGCTTTTCGTATCTGTGCACCCCTGCCCTGCTGCATTAATAATATTGGCTCTTCATCTGTAGTTACTGCCTCTACATAATTACCATCTCCTTCTTTGATGAATAGAAATTTAGTTTTAATAGTACTTGTTTCAATTTTGAAACGTTTCACCATATATTGCTTCTTATCATTATCTACATATACAGCTGTAATAATTTTTTCGGGTTCAAACTTCGCAATATTCAACACTTTATCGGGATCAATTTTTTGTGTCATCTCCTGATCCGTTATTTCATAATTACCATCATTGTATAAAACCAATATACGGTCGTCGGGTTCAAAGCTTCCGAGATAAATTCCTTTTTCTTCAGCACTCAGGCGACCGAATTTTTCATCAAACCAAAGTTTACGTCCGCTTAGCGTAGCCTTACCGGCTTCTTTAAAGCGTACAGATTTAATCGGGTATTTGGTAACCTGGTTACCCATACTGCTTCGACCTTTTATAGCCAGTTCTTCAAAATAAAAATCAAATTCTTTTATACGGGCAGAACTTCCGGGAGTTAAAATAATTTTTACAACTTCTGCTTCTCCATTGGCATTGATACTTAAATAATGAACTTTACTTTTTTCATCTCCACGGGTAAGATCGTACTCTTTATCCCTTGTTACACCGGTTACATTAAAACGCTTGGCATAACTATGTCCACCTTTACCATCCGAATAAATCATATTGTAAGTGGTTCGTTCATCATTCTTCTGGAAAACAGCTGCATGCAAAATATCTTTCCCGATAAACGTCTTATCAGAAACCTTCACCACTTTCATTACCCCCCGCTTGGCAAAAACAATTATATCATCAAGGTCAGAACATTCAAATAACATTTCATCTTTTTTTAAACCGGTACCAATAAATCCTTCTTCGCGGTTTACGTATAGTTTAGTATTTGCAATAGCTACGTTTTTAGCTTCAATTATTTCAAACTGTTTAATATCTGTTTTTCTTTCCCTTCCCTTACCATATTTCTTCAACAAGTTTTCATAATAAGCAACAGCAAAATCAATAAGATTGGCCAAATCATGTTTTACCTGTTTGATATCTGCCTCCAACCCTTTTATCTGGTTATTCAGATCATCAATATCCAATTTATAAATACGCCTTACCGTCTTTTCTGTCAGCTTAACAATATCTTCCCTGGTAATTTCTCTTCTTAGTTGTTTTTTGAAAGGTGTAAATGCTTTATCAATTCCTTCAAGTACTTTATCCCAGGTCTCATGTTTTTTCTCCAGTTCCTTATATATTTTTTCTTCAAAGAATATTTTCTCCAGCGAAGTGTAATGCCATTTTTCCTGCAATTCATTCAGCTTAATCTTCAACTCCTGTTCCAGCAGATCTTTGGTTTTGTCTACTGAAAGTTTGAGTAATTCCTGAACACCAATAAACTGTGGCTTATGCTCTACTATTACACAGGCATTGGGTGAAATAGAAATTTCACAATCTGTAAATTTA
>JBKJXQ010000434.1:0-3689 GCA_046716235.1 Chitinophagaceae bacterium | reverse complement strand
TACAGAACAATAGGTGCCTTACAGGATATTACAGAAAGCAAACACAATGAATTATTATTAAAAAGATTAAACGACAGTCTTGAAAAAGAAAAATATTATCTGGATTCATTGATGGATAACATGCCAGATGCCATTTATTTTAAAGACAAAGAAAGTAAATTTTTGCGGGTGAGTAAATATATGGTTACTAAGCACTTGGCCGAACATCCTGATGCTTCTGTTAACGACCTCATTGGAAAATCAGATTTTGATTTCAGCGACGAAGTTCATGCTAAAGAAGCCTACAAGGATGAACTGGAAATACAACGAACTCAAAAACCAAAAATCGATTACATAGAAAAAGAAACTAAGGATGACGGCACTGAAAAGTGGGTTGCCACTACTAAATTGCAATTGATAAACACACAGGGAGAAGTAGTAGGTACATTTGGAATATCAAGAGATATAACTAAATTAAAAATGCTCGAAAACCAGCAGCATGAAGCGCAACTGGAAAAAGCAGTAGCGCAGGGAAAATTTGAAATTGCTTCTGAAGTAATGCATGATATTGGGAATGCAGTAGTTGGTTTTGGATCCTACCTTACCCGCATCAGGCGGCTGCAGGAACAAGACAACTACGAGAATCTGAAAAATCTTATAAACTTTTTTGAAACACAAAAAGCTTCAATTTCTACTGCTATCGGAGAGATGAAAGCGGATGCTGTTATAAAAATACTTAGTGGTATTGCGCAAACGCAATATAACAACAAAGAAGAAATAACGAAGTCTATTACTGAACAACTTAATATTATTGCCAATATAGAAGAGATACTTAATATTCAACGGCAATATATAACCGGCCACGAATCAAAGGAACGAAAACAAGCTAACCTGAAAAACATTATTGATGATAGCTTATCTATGCTTTTTTCAGCTATCGATAAAACAGCGGTTGATATTTCTGTAAATATTACTGATAACCTGCCTTCCATTAAAGGTGATCGTACCAAACTTATGCAACTATTGCTTAATGTAGTTAAAAATAGTCTTGACGCTATTGAAGAGAATACTGCAGAAAAAAATATTTGTATAGATGCATATACGGAGGCTAATAAACTTATACTGCGGATAAAAGATAACGGAAGAGGATTCGATAGCTCAGTAGCCGGACAGCTTTTCAACCGTGGATTTACAACTAAAGCTAATGGAACAGGTCAGAGTTTATATAATTGTAAAACGATAGTAGAAAGCCATGAAGGCACCATTGCTATTACCAGTGATGGTCCGGGAAAAGGCACACTTACAACGATTGGGTTTAAAATTTTGGCAGCATAGCTGACAGCCTCTTTCAATACCTAAGACTGGATGTTCTACAGCCTCATGAATAACAGGAAGTACTACAGGGGCAACTTATCCTTTCAGGATAAACTAAAAGAGGTCAACTAATTTTCGAACGATACATACCCACAGGTAACGAAGCCAAAAGTTGCTTACATTTACAAAAATATCCCAACATGAATCTTTTTGTAGCAGGCTTACCTTACGATCTTGATGATGCAGAATTAGAAGAAATTTTTGAAAAATTTGGCGTTGTTGTTTCAGCAAAAGTAGCAATGGACAAGGAAACCGGTAAAAGCCGTGGCTTTGGTTTTGTAGAAATGCAAAACGATTCAGAAGGTAAAGAAGCTATCGAACACCTTAATGATATTTCACTGGGCAAAAAACCATTGGTTGTAAAACAAGCTGATGACCGGCAAGGTGGTTCAGGTGGCGGCGGTAACAGGGGTGGTGGAAATAGCGGTGGTGGAGGATATCGGGGTGGTAATAGTAGCGGCGGTGGTTATCGTGGCGGTGGCAATAGTGGTGGCGGCGGTTACCAAGGCGGTGGTGGAGGTTATAACAGGGATCGCAACAGGTAATAAATTTTTCCTTTTATACTCTTATTAGTACATAAAATCTTTACAAGAGGAATATTTTTTTAGTAAAAGTATTCCTCTTTTCATACCAAAAACAATCCGATAGTTTTTTGATAACGTATCTCCCGGTATGTTTACCGGGTTATATAAAACAGGGTTATTAATTTTCGGGGTCTTTCTAAGTCTATCCGGCAAAGCGCAGCTTATAGATAATACTTCCACCTTCAGAAGTATCAATAATAAAAGTTATTTCCGTTTCCATTACGACAATGATTATTTTACTAAAACAGATTACTATTATTCTCAAGGGATAACAGTGGAATATGTGCATCCGGGATTAAAAAAAATCCCCGTCACTAAGCTGTTATTAAAAGCAGAAAATAGTGATACATGGTATGGCATAAGCTTTAATTTGTTTGGTTATACCCCCACCAGCATTGCAAAAAGTGAAATACTGTATGGCGACCGCCCTTATGCATCTGCTATGTCAGTAAAATTTTTTGCAGCAGGCAGTGATAGCATCCGGCAGCAACGGATAGCATCTTCACTGAGTTTTGGCATTTTGGGTCCGGCAGCACAGGGAGAACAAATTCAAACTGGTATTCACCGTTGGTTGAAAAACAGGTTGCCTCAGGGATGGCGCCATCAAATCAAAAATGATATTATATTAAACTACCAATTGAATTATGAAAAAAAAATAATACAACCTGGTAAGCACTTTTTAGTAAATATTGCAGGTGAAGCGAGGTTAGGTACTGTACATGATAGATTAAGCGGTGGCATTAATTTCATGGCTGGTAATTTCAATAATCCCTATGCATCCGCGGGTAAAAGAAAAAAAGTAGCTTATTATTTATTCGGTCAAAGCAGGTTAAATTTCATTGGCTATGATGCTACGATGCAGGGAGGCCTGTTCAACAGGAATAGTCCTTATACCATATCAGCAGGTGATGTTAAGCGGGTCACTTTTCAAGCCGATGCAGGTATGATAGTAAACTTCAGAAAATTATTTCTTTCTTATACTCAATCTTATCTTACAAAAGAGTTTCGCACAAGCAGGTATCATCGTTGGGGTGGTATTAGTTTTGGGTTTTCCTTTTAAGTCAACTGATTCAATAATTTTCTGAAATTAGATATAAATTCTATTCCCTTATTTTTGAAGATATTCTCTAAAAATCGAAAATAAAATGCTTCAAAAATTACTATGTGAATTACAAAGTGAAACTTATGTGATGCCTAAAGCATCGCCTACACATGGTATTGGAGTGTTTGCTATACGGGATATTCCAAAAGGTACCCGCAATATTTTTTCGAAAGGAATGGGTGAATGGATAAAAGTCCCGATTTCAGAAGTAGAAGTATTACCGGAGCATACCCGATCATTGATAGAAACCTATTGCCTCTTTGATGAAGAAAATTATTTTGTACCGGAATATGGTTTTAAAATGATTGACCCTGTTATCTATCTTAATCATTCTTCCAGCCCCAATATTATTTCTATAAATGATGGTGAAGAATTTGAAGCCATTGTTGATATTGCCGCCGGTCAGGAATTATTAGTCAATTACGGACAACTTGTAAGTGGCATGGAATCTTATGATGAGTTTTCGGCTTAGATAAAAAAAGAAGCCATCCGCTAATTCGAATGACTTCTGTAATTTTTTATCGGGTTACTATCAATTAAATTTAATTGCCAACAGTCTTATACCGGTCTTGAATAAGAGCGACGAAGGCCTGGTCTGTTTTCTCTGAAATGTCCACTATTGGTATTTCCATTGCTATTACCATTTGCTG
>JBKJXQ010000433.1:0-3765 GCA_046716235.1 Chitinophagaceae bacterium | reverse complement strand
GCACTTGAAACAGCTTCTGTTTGCCTGGCAAATGGTGATAAAGCGCTGCAATTATCTGTAAATGAAAATCAGAAAGATCATGCAGCATGGCTGCATACAGCCGTATCTGAACTTCTGCAAAAAAGCGGACATACAGTAAATGAATTGAAGGCTGTGGCAGTAAGTATTGGACCCGGTTCGTACACAGGCCTGCGGGTTGGACTTGCATCAGCCAAAGGTTTTTGTTATGCTTTAAAAATTCCACTCATTACTATCAGTACATTAAAAATTATTGCTATTGCTGTAAAAGATAAAGCAGGTGAAGCTGATTTTATTTGCCCAATGATAGATGCCCGGAGAATGGAAGTTTATACTGCCTTGTACGACAAAAAGCTGGTTGAAAAAAAATCACCGCAAGCAATGATTCTCGATGAAAATACTTTTACTGACATGCTTGTTTCAAACAAAATTCTTTTTTGTGGGGCTGGTAGTAAAAAACTCAGGCAAATTATTGATTCTGCCAATGCAGTGTTTAATTTTAATGATTATAATGCCACACAGCTTGCACAATTGTCATACAATTGTTTTCAAAACAAAGAATTCGCAAATCTTGCTTACACCGAACCTCTTTATGTGAAAGAATTTTACGCTGGGCCCCAAGACTTAGTTAAAAAAATAGTCGTATAAAATTATTGATGAACGGTAATACTATTAACGGTTCTTTTTAAAAATAACCCGTCAATGTGAAGTATTTTTGCCTGACCCATTTTTATAACTAATCGATGGAACTATGAATAACTATTCGCTTACCTTAAACGCAGTTGCAGAAAACGGAACACCACTAAAAGTAGAGTTGTTGAATGTAAAAAAAGCAGCATTAATTCTCAGGGCGGTAAATCACAAATTGCGTCAGCAGATTCTTAAGCTGATTGATGAGCATGGCAAAGTAACAGTAACAGAACTTTATATGCAGCTCCGGTTGGAACAATCTGTGGCCTCACAACACCTTGCAGTATTACGCAAAGCAGGATTTGTAAAAACCACAAGAGATGGAAAATTCATTCATTATTCAATAAATGCTACCCGGCTGCAGGAACTAAATCGTTTTGTAGAAGAATTGCTAACTTAATCGCTATCAATCTTATTATTAATGCCCCGGATTCGTTCGGGGTTTTTTAATTGGTAATTAATTATTTTTGCGCTTCGGACTTAGGAGAAAATTGAAAAGTAAAATTATGTACGTAAAACAATTATATACAGGCTGCCTGAGCGAAGCAGCTTATTATATTGAAAGCAATGGGGAAGCTGCCATTATTGATCCGCTTAGGGATATTGATGCTTACCTTGATCTGGCCAATGAAAGAAAAGCCCGGATCAAATATATTTTTGAAACACATTTTCATGCAGATTTTGTTAGTGGGCATTTAGACCTGGGAAAAGCTACCGGTGCTCCTATTGTTTATGGCCCGGGTACTACCACTAATTATCCTGTGCATGTTGCAGCAGATGGAGAAAAATTTATGATCGGAGATATTAGTTTGGAAGTGCTGCACACACCTGGTCACACATTGGAATCAACCTGTTATTTACTAAAAGATGAAAATAGTAAAGACCATTGTGTATTTACCGGCGATACATTATTTGTTGGTGATGTAGGCCGGCCTGACCTGGCGCAAAAGGGTGCTGATATTACGATGAACGATCTGGCAGGTATGATGTATGAAAGTATTCATGCCAAACTTTTTCCTTTGGCTGATGAGGTAATTGTTTACCCTGCACATGGTCCGGGAAGTTCCTGCGGAAAAAATTTGGGCCCGAATACCCAAAGTACCATTGGTGAAGAAAAACAATTGAATTATGCTATGAAGGCGGCTACAAAAGAAGATTTTATTAAACAGGTGACTGAAGGAATTAATACTCCTCCATTATATTTTCCTATTAATGCACAAATAAATAAAGAAGGTTACGACAGCCTGGATGATTTGCTGGTGCAGGGAATGACAGCATTGTCAGTACATACTTTTAAACAATGGATACAGAATAATGCCATAATACTTGATACCCGACATGCTGATGTGTTTACACAAGGATTTGTACCCGGTTCTGTTTTCATTGGCCTTGAAGGTCGTTTTGCTGAATGGGTAGGTAGCTTACTTCCATTTGATGCACCAATAATTCTCGTAACCGAAATTGGACAAGAAAAAGAAACGATTGTCCGCATGGCAAGAGTAGGATTTGATAAAGTGAAAGGTTATCTCGATGGCGGTTATCATGCCTGGAAAAATGCAGGCGAACCCATTGATATGATTATTGATGTGGAAGCGGATGAATTAATGATGGATTTACCATTTGATAATAACCTGTTAGTAATTGATGTGCGACGGCCAACTGAATTTGCGGATGGTCATCTTCCCGAGGCCACAAATATTCCCTTAAATGATATGAACGATCCTGCAAGTATGGCTAACCTGGAAGACACCCAAAATCTATATGTGCATTGCGCAGGTGGATACCGTAGTGTTATAGCTTCTTCTTTATTAAAACGCCAGGGCTTTCATAACCTGAGAAAAATTGCAGGCGGTTGGGCCAAAATAAAAGAGCAGGAAAAAGTAGAGATAGTAAAAGAAAAAAGTTTACTTAATTAATTTTGTCACATAACACAAAATAAAAAAGATTAGCATTTTGCAGCTAATCTTTTTATTAATTATAATCCGGTAATGATTTTTACATTTTTGACTGTACCCATTTTTCCAACTCAGGTGTACTCTCCACACTTATGATAGCGGCATATCTTGATTTAGTACCATTATGTACACCTACATGCCACAAACGCTGAGAATCTACAATAAAGTGTGATCCTTTTTGCATAGATACCCTTGCTTCAGATTCTTTGATGGGCAAATTATTTTCATCACTATCATACAATAACATATAGCTGTCTGGATTATCAGTAAGTTCTATCCACATCCGTACTACCCAACCTTCATCTTCAGGGTTCAGACGATTGTTATCATCCCTATGCACAGAGCGGATAGCCTGATCATGAGTTTGCGGCTCCAATCTTATAATTCTTACCCGTCCGAAATTGGCAGGTATAGATTTTATATACTTCATCAGTTCAGGAGCCAGTTCGGCATTTGGGGTAAATATGGCATCCTTATCGGTTTTACCATTTTCCCAAAAACCTTTACACTCTATCGTTCCATCACAGGATGCTAATGGAGCAAAGTTGGTATCGCCACCACTTTTCCAGTCCATATAAGTAAGGTTCTCCCACTCACTGGCGGGAATAGCATCCAGGTTTAATGTTTTAAGTACAACATATCCTTTGGCTTCCATACACGGCATGCGATAATGAGGAGATTTCAATGGTATTTTAACTGACCAGTGTTCGCTGTGCGGCCAGAATATGGTAGGGGTTTCAGCAGGCATAGAAGGTTTAATTATTTTTTTTTAAAAGATATAATATTACACAAAGTATGAAATATCGGATAAATGTAAATTGACTTATTTGAGATACAGCCAATATTTTCTTTCCTAATAAAAAGTTAACGCCCCCTTTTTTTAACCACTTGTCAGCAAATTGTCACCGATCAGATAATTTGGGGCTGCAACAAAATATTGTACCACTATCTTTAAAGTACGAAATTATTAGTAGTTGTGCCGCACACCAAAATAAAAAATGTAATAGCCATACATTTTAGCGACATAACAAAATAGAGTATAGCCATGAAAATCAAAACCATTGCCTCCTTAGGGATAGCTGTATGCTATTGCCTGCTAAGT
>JBKJXQ010000432.1:0-3078 GCA_046716235.1 Chitinophagaceae bacterium | reverse complement strand
TACAGGGTATAGGTCCATTGCCCGAATTTGATAGCTTGGGAAGACCCGCCTGGCTTTTTACTGATACTGTACACCAGGGCTGTACCCGTGGAGGTTTTTTTGAAGAAGGTATTTTTGCAAAAGAGTATGGAGATAAAGAATGCCTGGTTGATATTGGCTGTTGGGGCCCCGTCGTGCAATGCAATATCAATAAGAGAGGCGCAGTTAACCATGTAGGAGGCTGCATGAATATTGGTGCTCCGTGCATTGGCTGTACCATGCCCGGCTTCCCGGATGCCTTTGCACCTTTTTATGTAAAACCGCCCGGCACTATGATTTCTTCCAATGTTTCCAGAACAACCGGTTATTTTATTAGAAATTTGAGAAGATTTTCTATGTTGTATGGAAACAGAACACCTCTTTGGAATAAGAATAATGAAGTTCCCTCGGGTTGGGGGCATGTAGAACCGCCGAGCACTTTACAAAAGATAAGTCATTACTTCTATCATAAAATACAATTCATGAGTAGCTTTCAACCAGGCACACGAAAAATAAAAAACAAACCTGTAAACAAAGAAAAAGATACAGCACCTGAAAATTTAAACGCATGAATGACGCTGCTTATTATAATCAATTTTATATAGGATTGGCCATTTGCGCAGCCCTTGTAGTTGTTGCTGCCATTTTATTAATATTGATATGGATGGCAGCCAGAAGAATTTTAAAATTAGCAACGGCTGCACTTTCATTGGTAATAAAAATAAAGGAAAACACAATGAGCATTTGGGGATTGCTGGAAACCAATCATAAAGCTGTAGATATTTTAACGGAAGCAGAAACAATTGAAAATAGTGCAGGATTGGTTGCCGGGGCTTTTCATGAAACTGAAAAAAAATAACTATTATGGAGGAAATAAGCAAAGAAGCCGTTACTACTGTCTGGATTATTTCACTGGTTTTGGGATTGGTGGTTACGATTGTTGTGGCAATTTTGCTGATACTGATTCGCAACACTGCTAAAAAAATAAATGCAGGTGTTGAAAAAATATGGATAGAAGGAAAGCTTGTTGCAAACAACACTATTCAGATACCGATTTTTTTAACCGTTACTAATCAGGTAGTTTCAAAAATTTATACTACCGCAGTAAAAATTGTTGGTAAATCAGCAGCCATAGAACAACATGCAAAAACATGCCCCGGCTGCCCTGCCTGTGTATTAGAACATAAAAAAATGAATTAACATGTACACTATTTTAATGTTATTGACTATTGTGCTGGTATTGATTTTGGTTTTTGCACTGATTATTATAGTAACACAAATCAGGATATTGCTGGTAAGCATTGGTGGAGATGGAAGAAGTTTTTTGGCAAAGTTGCGATTAGGTCTTCGTGCCATTGAAACAGAAACAGGCCACCTGCCTGTACAGGTTACAAAACTGAATGAAACTTTATCAAATACCGGTGCAGGATTAAAAGTGGTGAACAACCATTTAGAGGAAACTATACAGGCTGCATTAAAACAAAAAAATGTTTAAACATGTCAACCGTTGAAATACTCTGGATAATATTATTAGTAGTAGCAGTATTGGTACTGGGCCCCATCATTCGCTTATTGCATAAAACATTAATGGCAGCAAATAGCATAGAACGTTATTTAAAAGAAATGAAAGAAGCTGGCTTGGGCATTGCAGGTAATACCCAACACATAACAGCACTTAACAGTACTATTGAAGTAGCCGTTGATATATTGGATACCGCAGGAAAAATTAATAACAACGCCGAAACGATTGAAGTGACTTTAGGTGGCAGGGCAGCTAAATTTAATTAGTATGACACACTATTTATTTATTGCAACATTGATTGTAGTGGCACTGGTAGTGCTGGTACTCGTAATTTATTTAGTGGGTATAATCATTGCAATAAGAAAAGCAGGCAATCATCTTCAGAAATTAGCTGGCGGCCTTCAAAAAATTGAAAATGATTCTCAGCCATTAGCAGGGCATCTTACCACAATCAATGGGGCATTAGATACTCTGCATGGGGGTCTTTCATCTGTAAATAAGCACCTGGGCAAAATAGCCGGAGTTTTAAAATTGTAAACCTGCCTGCCGGTAGGCAGGACAAAAATTTATGTGTTTTAAAAATTTACCAATTGAATTCGATGCTCAGGGCAATGCGTCTTTAAAGGAGGGTGTAGCTAATCCTTATTCGTATGAAGTGGTTGACCTTGGCAAGAACGAGGATAAATTAAAAGACCTGTTAGGCAAAAATGGTTTTTTGAAAAATGTTGACTATGACCCTGTAACAAGGGTAGCTGGTGCACTTGCTTTTCACAGTGTTGTTGATTTGGAAAATAAAAAAGTAATCTCCAGTAAATCAATGGCCACCTTATTCCGCGGCTATGAAATAATTTTAAAAGGAAGAGACCCGCTTGATGCTGCATACATCAGCAGCCGGGCATGTGGTGTTTGCGGCGGTGTTCATGCTGCAGTTTCTGCACTCGCTATTGAAATGGCTGTAGGCATAAAGCCACCACCCTTAGCAATTGTAATGCGCAATATGTTATTAGCACTGGAATATTTGTATGACCATCCTCTTCATTTATTTCTTTTATCAGGTCCCGATTATTCTGAACAATTAGTATTAGAAACTAATCCTGAAATTATTGAAAAGGCAAAAACAGCAGCAGCAAAGAATAAGGCCGTTCATGGTTATGATAAGATCATTGAAATCATGAAAGACCTGAACCCACTGACGGGTAAGCTTTATATTGAAGCATTGGAAATGACCCGGGTGGCTAGAGAAGCTTATGTGGTTATTGGTGGAAAATATCCCCACCCGCAATCAGTGGTACCCGGTGGGCTTTCTGTTACCATGAATATCACAGTACTAAACGAAATTTATCACCGCCTTATAAAGTTCTTTGATTATGGGCAAAAAGTAGTAGGCATCTGGGATGATATTTTCGATTTCTTCTTAGAATGTAATCCTGATTATGCACAAGTAGGTGTTCGTCCTGCAACGATGGTAGATACAGGATTATGGGACCACCCTGATTATTATGATGCAACGTATGAAAATTGTGAAGCCTGGGGAAATG
>JBKJXQ010000431.1:0-4960 GCA_046716235.1 Chitinophagaceae bacterium | reverse complement strand
TGCTTCCATCTCCGCCATTTGTGCAGAGGCTTCTTTAAACCTTTTGTATTCCAGAATTTTATTGATCAATTCCTGCCTTGGATCAATTTCGTTACCCTGTGCATCTATTTCCTTTCTTGGCAGTAACATTTTTGCCTTTATCCTCATCAGTGTTGAAATGAACAATATAAACTCACTGCTTAGTTCAATATTTAATTCTTCACTTGCATGGATATACACCAGAAAATCATTGATGATGCTGGTGATAGGAATATTGTAAACATCCAGTTCATCTCTTTCAATAAAGAATAGTAACAGGTCAAACGGACCTTCAAACTGCGGCAACTTAATCTGGTATGATATATTCTGCACTTTATTCAGGTTAATGAATCAAAAAATAAAGCCCTGCTGTATAAACAGGACTTTACAAAAATAAGGGAAACAGAACTTCAGAAAGAACCCCATTTTTCCCCGATTATTTCTTCAGGGCATCCCTGATTTCACGCAATAATGTAATGTCTTCCGGAGTGACAGCAGGTGCAGCTTCTTCTTTTTTCTTTGCAGCATTCATAGCTTTTATAATGAGAAATAATACAGAAGCTACTAATATAAAATCAATTACAGCCTGGAAAAATATTCCAATCGGGAAAACTGTATTACCGACCATAAAACTAAGTTCTGATACGCCGCCCTTGCCCAAAATCATGGCAATGATGGGCATAATAATACTACTAGTTAAGGCGGTAACAATTTTACCAAAAGCTCCACCAATAATAACTGCAACGGCCAGGTCAACAATGTTCCCTTTCATGGCAAATTCTTTAAATTCTTTAAGCATTCCCATAATATTTGATTTTATGTTTAATTAAAAATTCAATGTTGTCTGGTTAAAATAAACAATTGTGAAGGTGTTTATTTTTTCAATCCCGGAAACTGCATATTAAGCCCTTTTAATAAATCATGCAGTTGTAATGCAATAAGATATTCCTTGTACCAGTTTTGATCGGCCGGCACAATAGTCCATTCCGGACTATTACAGTTATTAAAACACTCTTCATACATCTGCATGTAAATATCCCACAGTTTAGCTTCGTCAAAATCCTTTTCATTATACTTCCACATTTTAGTGGGATCTTTCATACGTTCACTTAATCTTTCATGCTGTTCTTCGGGTGAGATATGAAGATAAAATTTAAGAATGTGGGTATTGTTGTGATTCTGTAATATTTTTTCAAAGTCGTTGATAGCATTTATTCTTTTCCGGGCTGTTTCATCATCACACCATTTATGTACCCTTGTAATAAGTATATCTTCATAATGAGACCGGTTGAATACCTGTATCATTCCTTTGGCCGGAGCCTGGCTATGGATTCTCCATAAAAAATCATGCGACAGCTCTTCGGGAGTCGGGGCTTTGTAAGATTTCACCGTTACACCTTGCGGGTTCATATTACCCATTACATTTCTTATCACCCCATCTTTACCACTTCCGTCCATTCCCTGTATAACAACCAATACAGAATGCTTAGCTTCTGCAAATAACAAATTCTGGAGTTCATCCAATTCTTTAATTATTGTTTCAGTTTTCTCTTTGGTGCCTGCCTTATCAAGCCCTTTGGGGGCACGGGTAGATATTTCACTCAATTTAATTACACTCATAACACAGCATATTAAAATTATATCACAATATACTATATACTATTTCAAGTAACCCGACAGTAATTAGTAAAATAAATACGGTCGTTTAGCCCTGTTTTATGAACTTCGCATTCTTACTTTATGAGTACTAATTTCATCCGCTGGTCAATTTTTATTGTTTTGTGTATCATCTGGGGTAGCTCTTTTAAGTTGATGAAGGACAGTAGTATTGCCCTCTCAGGGGCACAGATTGCAGGTCTGCGAATATTTTCTGCTGGTCTTGTTTTTGTACCTTTTGCTTTTTTTCATTTTTCGAAAATTCCCAAACAAAAAATCGGGACAGTTATTCTTAGTGCCGTCTTTGGAAATTTACTGCCGGCATTTCTGTTTGCAATTGCAATGACAAAAATTGATGGCTCTCTGGGAGGTATTCTTAATTCACTAACGCCTATTTGTGTAGTAGTTATCGGAATTACATTTTTTAAGGATAAAATAAAATCACAGAAAATTGTTGGTGTTCTTACTGGTTTTACCGGCCTCGTTTTACTCACCCTGATACCTGCCATTACCGGTGAAAAGACAATCAGCTTAAATAATTTTAATTACACATTACTCATTTTACTAGCCACATTTTTATATGGTATTAATGTAAATATGGTTGGACATTATTTACAAGGTCTGAATCCTATTCACATTGCTACAGTATCTCTTGCATTTATGACCATTCCTACAGGAATTATTCTCTGGCAGCAAGGTTTCTTTCAACTTGATTTTAATAACGCTTTAGTGAAAAAAGCTGTCATTACCACTACGGCTCTGGGTATTGTCGGCAGTGCCGTTGCCACCGCATTATTTTATGTGCTGGTACAAAAGGCCGGGGCATTGTTTGCTTCACTGGTAACTTATGGTATACCTTTTATCGCTTTGATCTGGGGATTTTTTGATAAGGAGAAGATTACCTGGATAGAAATTATTTGCCTCAGTATTATTCTATTGGGTGTTTACCTGGCCAACCGGCCGGATAAAAAAATAAGCGAACCTTTGCAGGATTCGCTTACCTAAGCCGATTAATTTCCCTTATTAAGATTAAATAGACATAATTTCTTTTTCTTTCGCAGCCAGGTGCTTTTCTACAAGGGCTGTAAACTTATCTGTTACTTGTTGCACTTCGGCTTCTGCATCTTTTGCAGCATCTTCACTCAATCCATTTTTCTCTAATTTTTTAATGCTTTCTATTGCTTCCCTGCGTATACTCCGGATGGCAACTTTAGAATGTTCGCCTTCAACATGACATTTTTTTACCAATTCTTTTCTTCTTTCTTCAGTAAGCGGTGGTAAAAAAAGCCGTATAAAACTTCCGTCATTTTGTGGGTTGATACCCATATTGGCAGCTATGATGGCCCTTTCTATAGGCTGCAGCATATTTTTTTCCCATGGTTGTATACTGAGTGTACGGGCATCCATTGCACTTACGTTTGCTACCTGGTTTATTGGCATTGGCGATCCATAATAATCAATTACAATTCCGTCCAGCATTTGCGGGTTAGCTTTACCAGCCCTGATTTTTATTAACTCTGCTTCAAGATGGCTGATTGCCTTTATCATCTGTTCATCTGCCGAACTGATAATTAATGTAATATCCTCTGCCATATACTTTTTATTATTTTATTGGGATGTTTAATACTTCCGGGGGGCAAAGCTACTGAAAGAGAAGTACCCTCCCAAAGAGTCGTTATTATAAAAAAGGCCAAAAGAATTTTATTTCTTTTGGCTCTATAAATTTTTTTATACCTTAATTAAGATCAGCTGCTTTCGAGTCATGTTTCAATGCTACAACTTTTGACGTTGTTTTCAGTTCTGTAATACCATCAGTTCCTTTAGCTATAACCATAGTTTGGCGGCTTCTGCCATAATATAATATGCCCAAGCCCGAAAAGGAAAGTGCAAGCAACGTAAGCATAAGATAATTGGGTCCCATAGCTTTTCCAGCCCAGGCAATAAAAATAAACCCGATATTAATAGCCACACAAGTAAATGTTACAGCTGAATGGTTTAATCCCCTGTCGAGTAATAAATGATGCACATGATTACGATCAGGGGTAAACGGTGATCTGCCTTTAAAAATTCGAACACTAAATACCCGGAGTGTGTCTAGTAAAGGAACAATAAGGATTGCAAATCCAACAGCTACAGCTGAAGTAACAGGTATTGTTACCAAAGGTGAGCTGGCAACATTAATAAATTTAATGACCAATATTGAATTTATCAGCCCGACCATCAGGGATCCTGAGTCACCCATAAATATCTTGGCCGGATGATGATTAAAAATGATAAATGCTACAAGACTGCCTGCCATTGAAAAAGATAGCAAAGCATAGGCCTGGTTATCAATTGCAAAAAAATAAATTCCAAACACCAGTGTAGAAAGTATGCCGAGGCTTGCTGCAAGGCCATCTATTCCGTCAATAAGGTTGAATGAATTAATAACTACGATAATAGTGAGGTAGGACAATGCAAGGCCAACACCTTCGGAAACCTGATCAAATCCAAATAAACCATGCATACTGTCTAACCGGATACCACCAAGATGAATGAGTATAGAAGCGGCAATTATTTGGCCTATGAATTTTTTAGTGGCCGAAAGTATCATAATATCATCCCTCAATCCAAGAAAAAAAATGATTAAAGCGGCAGCAAAAAAATATTGATACTCCGGGTTTAGATTCCCTGGTATTGATAAAAGTGCTGCCAGTAAAAAACCGCCAAATATTCCTACACCACCTAAAGAGGCTACTAACCTTGTGTGTACTTTCCTCTCATCGGGTACATCGTACAGTTTTTTCTGTTCAGCTACCTGTAAAACAACAGGTATTGCGAGAAAGGTAATAATGAACGCCACGGAAGCAGTTAATAAAATATCGAGCATTTAAACAGGTTTAATATGGAACAAAAATAGTTTTAAACTCTTTGGTTTACAATAATTATACCCATCGATTTCCCGAAGAGTAGATTAATTTTATGTAAAGGACAGGATTTTTAAATCGCAAGCAAATCGAATAATAAGATTGGATTTCGTATTCAAAAAGTGTGCAAATTTGCACTACCAATCAGGATTTTGAATGGCGAAGGTACAAAAAGTTTAATATTAATTGATTTTATGGCTGAATTAACCGCAATTGCCTCTCAAATAAGACGTGATATTGTAAGAATGGTACATGGTGTAAACAGCGGCCACCCCGGTGGGTCTTTAGGCTGTACTGATTTTTTGACCGCTTTGTATTTTAAAATAATGAAACATGACCCGGCCTTTAATATGGATGCACCGGGAGAAGATGTATTTTTT
>JBKJXQ010000430.1:0-7720 GCA_046716235.1 Chitinophagaceae bacterium | reverse complement strand
GCTTCATCATTGCTTCGAACACAAGGAAACATTTTTTATCGAAAACTTTTGGAAACCAAATTGTCCGACCCATAATTATAAAACGGGATGACTGTCTTTGGCTTGCGTAGTACACATAAATATACGTCACAACTGGTATAGTTTTTTATTGAAAATCAAGCTATTTTTATACCAGTCATTAGTGAAAATGAAATTTATAATCATTATTAAATACTTTCATCCGGGTCATAGTATCGGACTAGAAGATGTAAGGAATGCCTGGCTTATTTTCGATAATGAAACTCCGGTTCAGCTTAAAACTGCTATTCAACAGGGACATCTACATTACCGGCTGCCGGTATCAGGAAACCGGATCAGCTACAGGGCTCTTAAAAAAGGGCTGGTAAAGAAACAAATGATATTAAAGCTGCCATTCCTGTTGCTACCATTCTGATATTATGGAGGCTTTTTTGCTTTTGATTCAGTAATTTCCCTCTTCCTAAAACTACTATATGAAGAAAGTGCTGCTTATCATTTCGTTATTTGCTATTCGTTCATCACTTATTGCCCAAGACTTAAAATACTACCTGCCCGATTCTGTTAGTTATAACCCGTCCATTCCAAAACCAAGGGACATTATTTATCATGAAGTGGGAGAGTGGCATGTTACCCATGATCGGTTGGCAAATTATATGAAAGCCATTTCGACAGCAGCACCCGACAGGGTGAAAATGGAAATAATGGGCTTTACCTATGAAAGTCGTCCCCAGGTATTGCTCATTATTACTTCTCCCAAAAATCATCAGCGGTTAGAAGAGATAAGACAACAACATATATTATTGAGCGACCCTTTAAAATCTGCTTCGGTAAATATTGATAATATGCCGATAGTGGTTTATATCGGTCATTCTATTCATGGCGATGAAGCAAGTGGTGCCAATGCAAGTTTACTTAGTGCTTATTACCTCGCCGCTGCACAGGGAAAACAAATTGATGAATTACTGGATAATGTGGTTATACTTTTTGATCCTTCCTTTAACCCCGATGGATTACAACGGTTTTCAACTTGGACTAATCAGCATAAGAGTAAAAATTTAGTAAGTGATCCCAACTCAAGAGAGTTCAACCAGGTTTGGCCGGGCGGAAGATTTAATCATTATTGGTTTGATTTAAACCGGGATTGGTTACCGGCTGTTCATATAGAAAGCCAGAACCGGTTGAAATGGTTTCACTCCTGGAAGCCAAATATATTAACTGATCATCATGAGCAGGGAAGCGATGCTACCTTCTTTTTTCAACCGGGTGTTCCATCAAGAGTTAATCCATTAACACCGGAGAAAAATCAGGAACTTACCGGTAAGCTGGCAAAATATCATGCCCGGTTTTTAGATCGTATCGGTTCATTATATTTTACCAAAGAAAATTATGATGATTTTTATTATGGAAAAGGGTCTACTTATCCCGATATCAACGGAGCTATAGGAATTTTATTTGAGCAGGCTTCCTCAAGAGGGCATTTGCAACAAACAGCTAATGGATTGCTGAGTTTTCCTTTTACCATTAAAAATCAATTCACCACCACCCTTTCAACATTAGAAGGAGCTAAAGATTTACGAAAAGAATTTTTGCAATGGCAACGGGATTTTTATAAGAATGTAATGACAGAATCGGCTGCCGCTGCAACAAAAGCTTATGTATTTGGTGATAAAAATGATAAAGCAAAAACTTTTCATTTCCTGGAAATGCTTCGCCGCCACCAGATTGATGTTTTTGGTTTAAACAATACAATAAATGCGGAAGGCAATGAATTTGAAAAGGGATCGTCGTATATAGTACCGGCTAATCAACCGCAATACAAAGTGATTAAAACTATTTTTGAAAAAACACTTAATTATAAAGACAGTTTATTTTATGATATTACAGCCTGGACAATGCCATTGGCATTTGGGCTTCCCGCAGCAGAATTAAATGCCACACAATTCAATCAAAATCTTATCGGCGAAAAAGTATTGCAAGCTGTTTATCCTAAAGGAGAAGTGATGGGCAATAAAAGTGAAGTGGGATATTTAATGGAATGGGGTGAGTTATATGCACCCGCTGCATTATTTGAATTGCAAAACAATAATATACTGACCAAGGTAGCTACTAATAAGTTTGACATTATGGTTTCCGGTGGAAATAGAAATTTTAATTATGGCACCATCATGATACCGGTACAAATGCAATTTCAAAGCAGTGATAAAATATTTCAGGTACTGAATGTCGTGGCACTGAAATACGGGGTAAAAATTTACAGTGTGCAATCAGGTAATGTTAGCAGTGGCAGCGACCTGGGCAGTAGTAAATTTAGTCCGCTTAGAAAACCTTCCATTGCTATGATAGTGGGCCCGGGAGTAACACCCATGGATGCCGGTGAAGTATGGCACTTACTGGATCAGCGTATGGGTATTACCTCTTCTCATTTAGAACCGGCTATTTTCAACCGGGTTGATTTAGTGAAATACAATACTTTAATTATGGCGGGTGGTAATTACAATGAAGTCAACAAAGACAAATTAAAAACATGGGTGCAGGAGGGTGGCACATTAATATTATCGGAAGAAGCAGTAAGCTGGGCTGCCCAAAATGGCATTAGTGATATTAAGTTTAAAAAAGTGAAAGCACCGCTTGACAGCACACAAAAACTTTCTTATACCGAACGGGAGCAAATTGACGGGGCTCAGCAAATCCGCGGTGCCATCTTTGGTGCTGATGTTGACCTTACTCATCCATTGGCTTACGGGTATAATCAAAAAACAGTGAGTCTGTTTAAAGCAAACAGAGTGTTTATGGAAAAAAGTAAGAACCCTTTTGCTACACCTTTTTATTATGGCAGTAAACCCTTGCAAAGTGGCTGGGTAAGTAAAGAAAATAGCGATGTAATAAAAAACTCTGCAGCTGTTATTGTAAATACTATAGGAAATGGCCGTGTTATAAGCATTGCTGACAATCCCAATTTCAGAGCCTTTTGGTTAGGCGGCAGCAAACTGTTTATGAATGCTATTTTCTTTGGAAAAATAATTGATGCAGCAAGTGGCCGTACGGAAGATTAATGTTGTTATGAATATTTTGTAAATTAGTGTTATGGAAGTAAAAGAACCAGCAGTGGATTACGGCAAAAATAAATACACCGCACAAGAATATTTACGGATGGAAAAAGCTGCAACGGAGCGGCTTGAGTTCTACGAAGGAGAGATATTTCAAATGCAGGGGCATGGGGAATTGCTGGCCATGTCGGGGGCTGCTACCAGGCATAATATTATTTTCTCAAATTTATTTATTTCATTGGGTATTTCATTAAGAGGTAAGCCATGCAGACCATTTGGCCCTGATATGAGGTTAAATATTCCTGAAAACACATTGTTTACTTATCCTGATATTTCTATTTATTGCGATGAGCCTGCAAGCATACCGGAAGATGAAGAATCGGTTGTTAATCCCACTCTGCTTATTGAAATCCTTTCTCCATCTACCAGGGAATATGACCGGGGTGGAAAATTTAAATTGTACAGGGATATTCCAACACTGCAGGAATATATCCTGGTAGATACAAAGACATTAAACGTTGAGGCATTCCGTCTCAATAAAACCCAGCATTGGGAGTTGGAAGAATATACTTTACTTTCTCAAACACTCTCCATGCCTTCTATAGATGTTTCCATTCCTTTGGCGGTAATTTATGCTGACACTAAACTTGCTAATCCTGCAAAGCAGGAAGAAAAATAGTTCCATCTAAAGCAGAGAGTTTCATTTTTTAAAAAAATACAGCTTCCCGAAGTGCAAAGTTATTCACAGTCAGGTCACATTGAAGACATCCGGCAACTATCATTTGCATCGGGATATTAAAAATATGTAAATTGCCAGCCTAATAAATTACGTCAACTTTAAAAATGAGCACTATGATTAAAATGCAAGTTATCGGCCGCCTCGGCAAAGACTGTGTAGTAAACACAGTAAATGGTAAAAATGTTATCAACTTTACCGTTGCCCATTCAGAAAAGTACAAAGACAGTCAGGGCACCCTGCAGGAAAAAACAACCTGGGTAGACTGTGCTTACTGGACAGACAGAACGGCTGTCGCACCTTATCTGCAAAAAGGAACGCAGGTATATGTAGAAGGTCAGCCTGAAGCCAGATCGTTCCAGCGGAATGATGGAACACCGGGTTCTTCTTTATCACTTCGTGTAAGAGAAGTACAATTATTGGGTGGCAAAAGTGATAATGCTGGCGGTTCAGGTTCATCTTATCAACCCAATACCGCGGCTGCTTCAGTATCCAGCAGTATTCCATCCGCAAATGAGATTACAGAGCCGGTTGATGATTTACCTTTTTAAGGTCGCAATCACAAACTAACAATTATAACCTCCTGCTTAAAAACGGGAGGTTTTTTATTTGGGAAAATTGAATTGAAAGGAAGTGCTATTTTATCACTCTCATTAAGGTCTGTTCTCACTTCTTATCTTTGTCTCATGTCAGAACTATTATTTTCCTATCAGCAATTATTTGATTTTACCAACTCAGTATTTCAGAAAATTGGTTGTAGCCACGAACATGCAGATACAGCAACGAAATCGTTATTATCTGCCGATCTCCGGGGAATAGATTCTCATGGTGTAGCAAGATTGAGTGGTTATATAAGATTATGGGAAGCAAAAAGAATAAATGCAACACCCGATATAAAAGTTATTTATGAAACGCCTTCCACTGCAGTTGTGGATGGAGATAGCGGTTTAGGATTAGTGATTGCTCCATTTGCCATGCAGATTGCTATTGAAAAAGCAAAACAGGTGGGTACAGGATGGGTAAGTGTACAAAACAGTAACCACTTTGGTATTGCTGCACATCATGCCATGATGGCTTTGCAATATGATATGATGGGCATAGCCATGACGAATGCAAGTCCATTGGTAGCACCTACTTTTTCTGTTGATAAAATGCTTGGTACTAATCCAATTTGTGTGGTGGCACCAGCCGGGAATGAACCCCCATTTGTAGCTGACCTTGCTACTACAACAGCGGCCAATGGGAAACTAGAAATATTGCAACGAAAAAATTTACAAACCCCAGATGGGTGGGTGCAGGATAAAGAAGGAAAATCATCTAATGATCCTCATGCATTAAAAAGCGGTGGGGCATTATTGCCATTAGGTGGCGACAAAGAACATGGTAGTCATAAAGGGTATGCTCTCGGTGCTATCGTGGATATTTTTTCTGCTTTATTAAGTGGAGCCAACTATGCGCCATGGGTTCCACCTTTTCCGGCTTATGTGCCCATGCCTGCGCAACAACCGGGAAAAGGTATCGGTCATTTTTTGGGTGCAATGCGGGTTGATGCTTTTCGTCCGGCTGATGAGTTTAAAAAAAGTATGGATCATTGGATACAAGGATTTAGAAATGCAAAAACTATTGCAGGCGAAGACAAAGTATTAGTTCCGGGTGATCCGGAAAGAGAAATGGAAATTATAAGAATGAAAAACGGCATACCATTATTGGATGTAGTAGCCGATGACCTGAAACACCTGGCCACAAAGTTTGAAATCCCCTTTAGCTAACAATTGTTATTGGCGGCACACTTATCTTTGCACTCGTTTTTTAATCCAAAAGATATTGGAAGGGAGAAAAATGAAATGAGCCATTTGAAATGATACGTTATTTATCAGGCGATGGCTTAGTCAGTTTTATTTTATAAAAAAATAAAAAGATTACAATGAAAATAATGAAGTTTGGAGGAACCAGTGTGGGTAAGCCGGAGCGAATGCATCATATTGCGGGGTTAGTAACTAATCAAACAGAACCGGTTATCGTAGTGTTATCTGCCTTATCAGGTACTACTAATGCCTTGGTAGAAATTGGTAGTCTTATTGCAAAAGGTGATAGGGTTACTGCCAAGCAATCAATTGATAAATTAGAAAAACATTACCAGGATTTTATAAATGAGCTGGTAAAAAAGGATGATACAATTGCAAAAGCTAAAAGTATTATTACGGAGCATTTTGAATTTTTAAATATCATTCTTCGAATTTCTTTCAGTGAGGCTTTGAGTAAAGATATACTGGCACAGGGCGAACTGCTTTCTACCAAACTTTTTTGTATTTACCTGGAAGAGCAGGGTATTGATCACATGCTGTTGCCGGCATTGGAGTTCATGACTATCGATCATTATGATGAGCCACAGATAGGAAGTATTAAAGTAAAGCTTAGCCAGTTGCTGACAAAAAATAAAAGTAAAAACTTATTTGTTACCCAGGGATATATCTGCCGCAATGCAAGAGGTGAAGTAGATAATTTAAAACGAGGTGGCAGTGATTACAGTGCATCATTAATTGGTGCTGCTATCAATGCCAGTGTGTGTGAAATATGGACGGATATAGATGGTATGCACAATAACGATCCGAGAATAGTGAAGAAAACAGTTCCTGTTGAACACATGAGTTTTGATGAAGCAGCAGAACTTGCTTATTTCGGTGCAAAGATTTTGCATCCTGCTTCTATCTGGCCGGCACAGCAATTTAAAATACCGGTGAAATTGCTGAACACTATGCAACCGGAAGCAAAAGGAACCACTATTACTGAAGAGGCAGGCAGTGTGGGAGTAAAAGCTGTGGCAGCAAAAGATAATATTATTGCTATCCGCATTAAAAGCAGCCGTATGTTACTGGCTTATGGTCTTTTAAGAAAAATATTTGAGGTATTTGAAAAATACCGGACACCTATCGATATGATTACTACTTCTGAAGTGGCCGTGTCCCTTACAATTGATAATGTAGCCAATATAAAAGAGATCATCAAAGAATTGGAGCCTTTCGGCACGGTTGAGATTGATGAAAACCAAACTATTATTTCTGTAGTTGGTAATGAAATTGCCCGGACAGAGGACATGGTAAAAAAATTGTTTGGTTCTATTATGAATATTCCTGTCCGTATGGTAAGCTATGGCGGAAGCCCTCATAATATTTCTTTGCTGATTCCTGCCGAATATAAAACGCAGATTTTACAACAATTAAACAAGGGAATGTTTGGGTTGGATTAATAACGATAAATTTTAGAAAGCCATATTTAATAGTTATAAGAACAAAGCTTTTTTATTTCGTTTCCACTTCTTCGTCTTCTTGCACATTGAAAGTGTAAATGGCTATAGCACCGCCAGTACCATTAAAACCACTCATAAAAGGTGATTTGATAATTTTTATCATCGCAATATCAGCATTGGATATGGCATTCAGATAGCTGAGATTTACCGGCATTTCATCTACATACACACCAGTCACAGTTCCTCTTATTACCGGAATACTTATACCATTTCTTGATTGGTATATCTGCAGGCCAGCCACTCTTCCTTGCAGCCAGTCGAGTATGTTGAGATAGCCGGATGTATTATTGGTAACTGTCATGTCAAATATTGTTCCCTCGGTTGATTTAAACAACCCGGTGCAATATTCCTGGTTCAATTTTTCTTCGATTGATTTATTACGGGTTGAACCTTTATACGATTGTGCTGTCACGGATAAAAAGAGCATTAATGTAAAGGCAAGTAGCAATATCTTTTTCATAACTCATTATTTGTATCTGTAATTTACTAAATATTGCTGTTAGGGATCCGTTAAGAAACTATGCTAAAATTACTTATCAAGCTACATTACTATTATCATCGTCCCTTGCTTCGCACAAGTGTGCGACGCAACGAGGCTGATAGTACCACTAC
>JBKJXQ010000429.1:0-3275 GCA_046716235.1 Chitinophagaceae bacterium | reverse complement strand
CAGATACACTTTACCCCCGCCGCAGTTTTGTCCTTTTCGGTTAATAAGACCATCCTTTTCAAACTTACTGGTAAATGTTCCTTCTAAAAACTCTTCATTACCGGAACGTTCATAATCGAAAATACATTTCATAATACAGGCTGTAGAACCGCCAGACATTTTCAACTCTACCGTTTTTATTTCACTGATTAAAGCATTTTGTCCGGCTTTGTTAAAGGTGCCCGTAAGTGTTGCCTTGCCATAAAATACTGTTGTAAGGTAAGAATAGGAGACCCCGGAAATATTGTTACCATTTTGTTTTACCTGTAATTCAAATTTATACTGATCATAACCTTCTGTAATAAAATACCCCCGCCATATTCCTGTTATATCCTGTGCAGCAGAATTGTACCGGGTAAAAGGAATCAGTAGAAAAAATAAAATAAAATACCTGAAAATGGGCTGTTTCATCAGGATTCAAAACTAATAAATACTTCTTATTGACCGGGTGGCTCCCATTCAATAGTTTGTTAATTTTAAAAGCTAAAGTTTGCTAAATTTGCACACAATTTAAAAACTGGATTTAATTCATGATCAACATTACATTACCGGATGGTGCGGTGAGGCAATATGAAAAAGGAATTTCATCAATAGACATTGCAAAATCAATTGCAGAAGGATTGGCAAGGAAAGTTTTGGCTGCCAGTGTAAATGGCCAGGTATGGGATGCCACAAGACCTATACAGGAGGATGCCACAATTAAACTGCTGACATGGAATGATACGGAAGGCAAAAATACTTTCTGGCATTCCTCTGCCCACTTGATGGCTGAAGCTGTCGAATCCATGTTTCCCGGTGTAAAGTTCTGGGTAGGCCCAACTGTAGAAAATGGTTTTTATTATGATATGGATCTGGGTGATACCAAAATAAATGAAGATGACCTGGCTGGACTGGAAAAAAAGATGAATGAACTGGCAAAAAAAGGAAATGCCTTTATTAGAAAAGAAATGCCCAAGGCAGAAGCACTAAGCTATTTTACCAATAAAGGCGATGAATATAAACTGGATTTGCTCAGTAATCTGAATGATGGAGAGATAACTTTCTATACGCAGGGAGATTTTACTGATCTCTGTCGTGGGCCACATATACCAGCAACTGGTTTAATCAAGGCAATAAAATTAACCAGTATTGCCGGGGCATATTGGAAAGGCAATGAAAAAAATAAAATGCTTACCCGTGTTTACGGTGTTACATTTCCAACACAAAAAGAACTGGATGAATATCTCCTGATGCTGGAAGAAGCAAAAAAAAGAGATCATCGTAAGTTGGGAAAAGAATTGAGCATTTTTACAATGGATGATGACGTAGGCCCTGGTCTTCCATTATGGATGCCTAACGGAACCATCATTATTGAAGAACTGGAAAAGCTGGCAAAAGAAACAGAATTAGCTGCCGGATATAAAAGAGTAGTAACTCCGCACATTGCAAAAGAAAGCATGTACCTCACCAGTGGCCACCTGCCTTATTACAAGGATAGTATGTTTCCACCGATGGAATTAGATGGAACCAGGTACTACCTGAAGGCCATGAATTGTCCGCACCACCATAAAATTTTTGCAGCAGAACCTAAAAGTTATAAAGACCTGCCTTATCGTTTGGCAGAGTATGGAACCTGTTACCGGTATGAGCAAAGTGGTGAATTATTTGGCCTGATGAGAGTTCGTTGCCTGCACATGAATGATGCACATATCTATTGTACCAAAGAACAATTCTATGAAGAGTTCAAAGCAGTGAATGAGATGTACCTGAAATATTTTAAAATATTTGGTATTGATAAATATGTGATGCGACTTTCCTTGCATGACCCGAAAAAACTTGGACAGAAATACGTTGATGAACCCGAACTCTGGAAAGAAACGGAAGAACTCGTTAGGGATGTATTGATTAAAACTAATACACCGTATGTAGAAGTACATGATGAAGCTGCTTTTTATGGCCCCAAAATAGATGTGCAGATATGGAGTATCATTGGCAGAGAATTTACACTGGCCACTAACCAGGTAGATTTTGCACAAGGAAGAAGTTTTAAACTGGAATTTACCACCCAGGATAATAAAGCAGAAACTCCCTTGATTATTCACCGTGCACCATTGGGTACACATGAACGGTTTATTGGTTTTTTGCTGGAACATTATGCCGGTAAATTTCCGTTGTGGCTGGCCCCGGTACAGGTAAAAGTGCTGCCGATCAGCGATAAATTTTTGGATTATGCAAAGAGTGTTTCAGATAAATTGAAAAAATCGGATATTCGTTGTGAAGTCGATGATAGAAATGAAAAGATTGGCAAAAAAATAAGGGACACCGAAATGCTAAAAGTACCCTACATGCTGGTGGTGGGAGAGAAGGAAGTGAATGAAAATAAAGTAGCCGTAAGAAGGCATGGCAAAGGAGATGCGGGTGTAAAAGATGTAGATGATTTTTTGATAGAGGCTGTACAAGAAATTATTGATAGAAGAGCAGAATAAAAATGTAATTTTAAACACCTCATTTCCTGTATGAGGTATTAATAAATAAAAAAGAAATACCCTCCTTCAGGGGTGAGGGTTTCACATAAAAAAAATAAATGGCAGTACCACAAAAACCCGGAGGCGGGTTCAGCAGACCACCCGGCGGCGGTTTTAAACCCGGCGGTGGAGGATTCAACAAGGGCGGTTTTAACAGAGGCAGGTTTGCTCCCCGCAAAGAAGCCGAACACCGCATTAATCATTTTATTCGGGTACCGCAGGTTCGTCTTGTGGGAGAAAATGTTGAAGTAGGTATTTATGATACCCAGGCAGCATTGAAAATGGCACAGGAGCAGGAATTGGATCTTGTAGAAATTTCTCCAACAGTTGATCCACCTGTTTGTAAAATTATAGACTATAATAAGTTTCTTTACGATAAAAAAAAGAAAGAAAAAGAGATGAAGGCAAAAAGCAAAGTCTCTGAAGTAAAAGAGATTCGCTTTACCCCCAATACGGATGATCATGATTTTGACTTTAAAGCCAAACATGCCATTGAATTTTTAAAGGATGGTAATAAAGTAAAAGCCTACGTTCAGTTTAAGGGAAGGGCTATACAATTTCAGGACAGGGGGCAGTTGCTTTTATTAAAGTTTGCAGAACGGCTTGCAGAAACTGGTATACTTGAAAGTATGCCGAAAATGGAAGGAAGAAGGATGCTTGCCATGTTTGCTCCAAAAGGAAAAAAGAAAAAAGAATAATTTAAAACTGTTATATGATTAACCCGTCTCGTCC
>JBKJXQ010000428.1:0-7263 GCA_046716235.1 Chitinophagaceae bacterium | reverse complement strand
CGTCAATCCCTTTCATGAAATATTCATAATTGGATTCAGTATAAGCGATTTTTTTCCTGATGTTAACGCTCATCCCGATGGAGTGAAGTACAAAGTCAATTTTGCCACCCAGCACCTCCTGCGATTTGGTGAACAAGTGTGTGAGTTCCTCCACACTGGTAGCATCAGCCGGAATAATTTCTGATTTTGTTTTCGCAGCCAGTTTATTGATTTCACCCATCCTCATGGCGATAGGAGCATTGGTCAGCACAAAAGTGGCGCCTTCTTCGTATGCTTTTTCTGCTACTTTCCAGGCAATGGAGTTTTCATCCAGTGCACCGGTAATGATTCCTCTTTTTCCTTTTAAAAGATTATAAGCCATAAAATCAGTTTATAGTTTTTGTTTGTGGTTTATAGTTATGGCGTAAAAATAAGCAGATATTATTATTGCATTTTAAATATCATTTTTATGGAAATCAATTTCAAGCGGTTTCAACCTGCCGTGCCCTCAGGCATTGATAGATTTTTATCCAGTACCTTTTTGGCCCCACACATTACACTCAATACTTTAATTGAGTTAATCGAAAAGACAATCAAAAAATGATAAAAAACAATATGGTCAAAGCCTTTAGTTTCACTTGCAACAATTGTATTTTCAACTATTCTAATTACAAAAAAGCATCCAATTCCATAAAGTGAATAACGCCAAATTTATTTATTTTGAGAACCTGTATGTTGGTTTGTCTGTTATCTTTACAATGTTCCCACTCTTACTTTTAAACTGTAAGCATGAGTACTAAAACCGTTATTACAGGCACAGGATGTTACATACCTGAAATAATAAAAACCAATAAGGATTTTATTACCCAGGATTTTTATGGTACAGACACACCATTACTAACTACTGCATCCCAGGAAGTAGTAGATAAATTCCGCGACATTACAGGTATTGAAGAACGGCGTTATATAAATGATGATATGAATTCATCTGATATGGCTACTATCGCTGCCCGTTTAGCCATTGAAGATAGCGGTGTTAATCCCGAAGAACTGGACCAGATTATATTGGCACACAATTTTGGTAATGTATTAAAGAATACCATTCAAACAGATGTGCTGCCCGCACTTGCATCAAGGGTAAAACATGATCTCGGTATAAAAAATCCCAACTGTGTGGCGTATGATATTTTATTTGGTTGCCCGGGCTGGATGCAGGGTGTTATTCAGGCCGACACTTATTTTAAAGCGGGTATTGCCAAAAAAATATTGGTAATTGGTACCGAAACACTAAGCCGGGTAATAGATATATATGACCGGGACAGTATGATTTTTTCAGACGGAGCTGGTGCCACAGTATTGGAAGCAAAACCGGCGGATGAAATTAAAAATGGTATTCTTTCCTGGAGCGTACAAAGTCACTGTATAGACGAGGCTTATTATTTGTATTTCGGAAAAAGCAACTTTCCCGATGCTGATTCCCGCATCCGTTATATAAAAATGAAGGGAAGAAAAGTGTATGAATATGCAATGCTGCATGTACCTGCTGCTATGAAAGATTGCCTGGATAAAGCATCAATACCCATACAGGATGTAAAAAAAGTATTTCTCCATCAGGCCAACGAAAAAATGGATGAGGGAATAATCCGCAGGTTATTTAAATTATATGGATTAAAAGATATTCCTGAACATATAATGCCCATGAGCATTCATAAATTTGGCAACAGCTCAGTAGCTACTATTCCCACTTTGTTTGATATGGTATTAAAAGAAACCCTCAATGGTCATCAGTTACGAGCTGGTGATATAGTTTTATTCGCCTCCGTAGGTGCCGGCATGAATATAAATGCTGTATGCTACCGGATGTAGTACTCCCTTTTCCCGAAAAGTTTCAGACACTTATCTTTGCGCCATGACGATCTCTTACAAATGGCTGAGTGAATATCTTTCTGTAACCGTAGAATCAGAAAGACTAAGCCGCATCCTTACTTCCATTGGCCTGGAAGTAGAAAGTATGAATAAATATGAAGAAGTAATTGGTGGGTTGAACGGTTTGGTAATTGGTGAAGTACTAAGTACCGAAAAACATCCCAATGCTGATAAACTTACACTTACTAAAGTAAATGTGGGCAGTGGCGAACCCTTGCAAATTGTTTGCGGCGCACCGAATGTGGCTGCCGGACAAAAAGTAGTAGTAGCTACAGTTGGGACAACGATATATCCAACCGCCGGTGAGCCATTGACAATGAAAGTGGCCAAAATAAGAAGTATAGAAAGCCATGGTATGATTTGTGCCGAAGACGAAATTGGATTGGGCACTTCACATGAAGGTATTTTAGTATTACCTGGAGATGCGAAAGTGGGAATGTCTGCACCCGAATATTTTAAACCTTATGAAGATATTATTTTTGAAATAGGCCTTACACCAAACCGTATGGATGCCATGAGCCATTGGGGTGTGGCAAGAGATATTTGTGCATATTTAAACCATCATGATAAAAAAGATATTAAACCAAAGCTGCCTAACAGTAATGGTTTTAAAGTTGACAATACTTTGCTCACCATTAATGTAAAAATAGAAAACCCAATTGCCTGCCCACGGTATTCCGGTGTTAGTATCAGCAATGTTACCATTAAAGACTCACCAAAATGGTTGCAAAAAAAATTGAAAGCCATTGGACTTCGTCCTATTAATAATATTGTAGACATTACCAATTTTATACAGCATGAAACAGGACAACCGCTGCATGCTTTTGATGCCGATATGATTGCCGGCAAAAAAATTGTAGTTAAAAATCTACCGGAAGGCACTAAATTCATTACGCTGGATGAGAAGAGCAGAAAACTTAACGCTGAAGACCTGATGATTTGTAATGAAAAAGAAGGGATGTGCATGGCAGGTGTATTTGGCGGACTGCACAGCGGTGTTACTACAACAACAACAAATATTTTTCTTGAAAGTGCTTTCTTCGATGGCATTACATTGCGTAAAACCTCTTTTCGTCATGGATTGAGAACAGATGCCGCCAGCCGTTTTGAAAAAGGGACGGATATATCAGCCACTGTCAACGTATTGAAAAGAGCAGCCAATATGATTAAGGAAATATGCGGCGGACAAATTGCTTCCGATATTATTGATATATATCCAACACCCAAAACTAAAACAGAAGTCGCTATAAAATACCAGTTCTTAAAAAAATTAAGTGGTAAAAGTTATCACCCTGATGCGGTTAAGAATATTCTCAACAACCTGGGTTTTGAAACACTGAAAGAAGGCATTGACGACCTGAGAGTAGCCGTTCCTTTTCATAAACCGGATATAAGTTTACCTGCAGATCTTGTAGAAGAAATTGTAAGAATTGATGGGCTTGATAATATTGAGATACCTGAAAGCATCACCATTACACCTTCGGTAGAAGAAAATTATGCCAAAGAAGTGTATCGTGAAAAAATTGCTAATTACCTGGTTGGTGCAGGCTTCAATGAAATAATGACCAACTCCATTACCAATGCTGCTTATTTTTCAGACGAACAATTAGAAAGCATGGTAAAGATGATGAATAGCCTGAGTGCTGAATTAAACATTTTAAGGAACTCTCTTTTTGAAACTGCATTAGAAGTAGTGGCGCATAATCTTAACCATAAAAACAATTCGCTCAGTTTGTTTGAATTTGGTAAAACTTACAGTACTTCTGGAGCCGGAAAATACAACGAAGCTGAAAAATTATGTATCGTTATTTCCGGCAATACCGAAAACAGTTGGAAACAAAAAGGTGTCGCTACTGATTTTTATTCCCTTAAAGGTAATGTTATTGCTATTTTGAAGCTTTTGGGAATTGCCGGTTACTCCATAGAACCATTGCAGGTACCGAAACTGGAAAATCATGTTGTATTCAAATTAGATGGAGAAATAATTGCAGGAGCCGGAGAAGTAAATAAAAAAACACTGGAAAAATTCAGTATTAAACAACCTGTATTTTTTGGCGGACTTAACTGGGCATTGTTATCAGAATTGGCGTCGAAACAATTGCCAACAATAAAAGAAATTTCCAGGTACCCTGCCGTTCAAAGAGATCTTGCATTGATTGTGCCCAAGCAATTACGGTATGAAGAGGTAGAGAAAAGTGTGCAAAATATAAAACCTGCTACATTACAGGAGATAAAATTATTCGATATTTTCGAAAGTGATAAACTCGGTGAGGATAAAAAATCAATGGCTATTAATTTTACTTTTTCAGATGAAGAAAAAACATTGACTGATAAAGAGATTGATGGCTGGATGAATAAAATAATGACAACGTTGGAAAAAGATTTGCAGGCAGAAATCAGAAAATAGTTTATAAAGCATGAGCAATACAGAGCAGCATTTAAAAAGAATTCAGGATAAACTTCAGCAATTGCTAAAGCAGTATTCAACTGTTCAAAAAGAAAATAACAAACTAAAAGAACAATTGGTGTCTGCCAATCAGAAAACTACGGCACAACAAAAAAATATGGATGAACTAAAGCAGCAGGTGAGTATATTAAAATTAAATGCCGGGGAAATGAGTGAGACAGATAAAAAAGAGTTTGAAAAAAGAATCAACAGCTACGTAAAAGAGATTGACCGGTGTATTGCATTGCTAAGCGAATAAACCCTCTTTACCAAGGCCATTTTCCACGGAGACAATTACCTTTAGGGCCGGATAGCTCTAACCGGAAGGCATCAATAAAAAACCCGGGACTTAATTTTTAGCAAACATGGCAAACCTTTATTGAATAATAAAATCGTTTCCAGAAAGGACGTAACCGTAGATATTTACACCAGATGGGGGTTTATTATTATAATGGGATGGATAATATAATAAATAGATTTTGAAAAATTCAACAATATGAGTGAATTAATTGCAATTGCAGCTGTAATAGCAGACAGAAGCTACCGGATTAAGATTAAGCCGAGCGATGAGGAGGTGGTGAGAAAAACACTAAAAACAATTAACGACAAGATTATTGAGTTTAAAAACATGTTTGCTGGCAAGGATATGCAGGATTATATAGCCATGGTGCTGGTTTGGTATGCTTCCGAACAACATGCTGCCGCAACGGAAAGTATTGAAAAAGAAAGCCTGGCCGGGCAACTATCAGCCATTGAAAAATTGCTCGATGCTGAATTGAATGAGAAATAATGACTTCTAGCCCGGGCGGTTTCAATTATATTTTACCTGTGCATATCAAAGGCAATAAGTGTACTGATGGAATTTAGTAAACACAAAATCAGCCAAAATGCACTAATAATCAGTCCTTATCAATAATACAATCCCTTTTTTATGAGCGGTTGATGTAAATGCCTGTAATTTCATTCTTTACCTTCTGTTTTTGTATCTTCGCTAACCTCTGACGCAGGTCAGATAATTTTGAATATGAAATTATTATTAAGACAACGTATTGTGCAACACTTAAACAAAATCATTCATGGACCCGAATATACTATTCATCATCATAGGTGCCGCTGCCCTTATCATAGGCCTTGTAGCGGGTAAGTTAATTTTTGCAAAAAATGCAGGAAGAAAAGTAGAAGAAGCTGAACTTCAATCGCAAACCATTCTCAGAGAAGCTGAATTAAGAGCTGAAACTATCCGGAAGGAGAAAGAAGTTGATGCTAAAGAACGATTTGTGCAATTAAAATCTGCACATGAAAAAGATGTAAATGAACGTAACCGTAAAATAGCGGAAGCAGAAAGCAGAATCCGTCAGAAAGAACAATCTATCAGCCAAAAAGAAGGCAGCCTTGACAAACAGGTGAAGGATAATGATATAATCAAAGACAATCTGAACCGGCAGATAGAACTGGTGAATATTAAAAGAACTGAACTGGAAAAACACCAGGAAGAGCATATCCGCCGCTTAGAAAAAATTTCCAACCTATCAGCCGAAGACGCCAAAGCCCAATTGATTGAAGGCTTAAAAAATGAAGCCCATACACAAGCCCTCGGCATTCAACAGGAAATAATTGATGATGCCAAACAAAAGGCTAATAAAGAAGCCCGTAAAATTATTATTCAAACGATACAGCGTACAGCCGCAGAACAAGCTATTGAAAATTCTATTACAGTATTCAACCTGGAAAGTGATGAAATAAAAGGCCAGATCATAGGTAGGGAAGGCCGTAATATCAGAGCTATTGAAGCTGCTACTGGTGTTGATCTTATTGTGGATGATACCCCTGAAGCTATTCTTCTTTCTTCATTCGACCCGCTGCGTCGTGAAATTGCCCGTTTGAGTTTACAACGCCTGGTAACAGATGGCCGTATTCATCCGGCCCGTATTGAGGAAGTAGTGGAAAAAACTAAAAAGCAAATTGAAGAACAGGTTATGGAAATTGGCGAAAGAACAGTAATAGAACTCGGTGTTCTTGGCCTTCATAAAGAATTGGTCCGGATGGTAGGTCGTATGCGTTTTCGTTCTTCTTATGGTCAAAATCTGTTGATGCATAGCCGGGAAACTGCCAATCTTTGTGCTACGATGGCAGCCGAATTAGGGTTGAACCCTAAACTGGCAAAGAGAGCTGGTTTATTACATGATATTGGTAAAGTACCTGATGAAGAAAGTGAATTAAGTCATGCTTTACTGGGGGCAAAATTAGCCGAAAAATATGGTGAGATTCCAGCGGTAGTGAATGCAATTGGGGCTCACCACGATGAAATGGAAATGCAATATGTAATTTCTCCCATTGTTCAGGCTTGCGATGCTATTAGTGGAGCAAGGCCTGGGGCCAGAAGGGAGATTATGCAACAATATATTCAGCGGATAAAAGATCTCGAAAACCTTGCCATGGCTTACGATGGGGTGGAAAAAGCTTATGCTATCCAGGCGGGCCGTGAGTTGAGGGTAATTGTGGAAGCAGACAAAGTAACCGATCTGGATTCCGAAAAACTATCTTTTGAAATTGCTCAGAAAATACAGACCGAAATGACTTTTCCAGGCCAGATAAAAGTAACGGTGATAAGAGAAAAAAGAACAGTAAACGTAGCGAGGTAATAGGAAGGATTTACAATTGGCTATTAGAGTATTAAGCCAAAGTTTAAAAAAATCCGATTTTGCCATAATTCCTTGTTTTCGAATTACCGATTCCAATATTTTCCCCTTACCTTTGCCCTCCTTAAAAAACAGGATTATGAACGCTATAGCATACGTACACGAGCAGTTAACAGGGAAAAAAGAGTTCCCAAAATTCAAAGCCGGGGATAATATCACAGTTAACTACAAAATTATAGAAGGAATTAAAGAAAGGATTCAGTCCTTTAAAGG
>JBKJXQ010000427.1:0-5385 GCA_046716235.1 Chitinophagaceae bacterium | reverse complement strand
AATATCCTGTCCCATCAGTATGAGGTTGGGATGTTTTTGCATGCTTTGATAAAGACCTTCTTTTATTGCATCAATTAGCCTTTTTTCGGTTGACAGTTGTCCGCTGTCAGTTGTCTGTTTTGAATTGTCAAGAATCCTGACAGCTGAGAACTTACTGCTGACACCCGCTTTTGCATACACATCTTCCAATTCTTCCTCTGTATCCGCAACAACATATTTAGTCGCAGAGCCAATTGCTAATTAATTATCAATTTTTTATTTGAATTCATTTCTGATATCAGCTATCTGCATTTCGTTCAATACAGCATTATGCAGTAAAAACTGTTCGTAGTTTTTTATCGGGTCTTTCATTTCCCATAACTTAAAAAGATCTGGCGGTACATATTTCGTACCGCTTGCCTCCTCATGTCCCCGCATACGGAAAGTGAGGCATTCAATTAAATAGGGTTTTTGATTTTTTATACAATACTCTCTCACCCCTTTTATCGTATCATACACTTCCAGTAAATTATTCCCGTCAATCTTCACCCCTTCCATACCATACCCTTTGGCTTTATCTACCAGGCTTATGCAACGGTACTGCTCATTTACCGGTGTACTTAATCCATATCCATTATTCTCAATAATAAAAATAACAGGCAAATCCCAAACGGCTGCGGTATTTAATGCTTCATGAAAATCTCCTTCGCTGGTGCCACCATCACCGGTAAATGCCAGTGATACTTTAAGTGGTGAGCCTGTAGAGCCATGATGAAGTTTATGTGCCAATGCGGTACCATCAGCAATAGCCAGCTGCGGACCAAGATGTGAAATCATTCCGCAGATATGATGATCTTTATTTCCAAAATGAAAACTTCGTTCTCTTCCTTTGCTATATCCTTCCTGTGCACCCTGCCATTGCATAAACAATTTATGCAGCGGCATATTACGGGTAGTAAAAACGCCGAGATTTCTATGCAACGGCATTATCCATTCGTCTTCCTGTAATGCCAAAGTTGCTCCTACTGAAATAGCTTCCTGCCCAATGCCACTAAACCATTTGGAAATTTTTCCCTGCCGCAGCAGCACCAGCATTTTTTCTTCGATCATGCGTGGCCACAGCAGTTTTTTATAAAAATCTACAAGCTGACCATCAGATAATTCTTTGCGGTTGAAAATCATATTGCGAATTTCAAGCTTTCGCAGCGAACAAAAAACAAAATTAGAAGAGGGATTTTCTCTTTGGCTTTAATTGCTTATCCAGTACAGAAACAATAAGCGATAATAATAGACTAAATAACAGGCCCCACCAGAAATTTGCAATACTGATGCCATCAACAAACCGGCTGGCCAGGAGAACGATTAAGGCGTTAACTACAAATAAAAATAAGCCGAGGGTAATGATTGTAACCGGCAATGTAAGGATGATGAGTAAGGGTTTTAAAAAAACATTCAATACCGCCAGTACTAATGCAAAAACCAGTGCTGTCCAGAAAGTATCAATATTTACACCCTTTAATACATAAGCCAGGCCAAAGGAAACGGCAGCAATAACGAGTACACGAAGAAGAAAATTCATGAATTATTTTTTCTAAAGTTAAACAATTATTATATCACGACAAGTTCATAGAATTCTTCGGGGTTCAGGTATTTTTTTGCAAGGACCTGAATCTCTTCGGCCGAAATAGTTTTGATAGTATTTATAGAATCATAAAAATATTTCTCCGTAAGATTATTGAGCACATAGTTTTTCCAGCGGGCAATTATCTGGAAAGGACCATCAAGATCACCCAGGATTCCACCCATCATATAATTTCTTACTAATAATAATTCTTCATCATCCACCAGTTCTTCCCGCAATTCTTTCATTTCTTTATACACCTCAGCAATGGTAGCTTCACAAACATCCTTACCGGCTTCCGTACTTATCAGCCACGCAGAGTCATGAATATGGTTTTGCAAATAGCTATGAATGCCATACGTATAACCTTTCTCCTCCCGGATATTACTCATCAACCGGGAACCAAAAAATCCACCAAACAAAGCATTTAGCATTTGAACTTTTAAAAAATCCGGGTGATGACGATTGGGGAATGGTCTTGCTATTCTTATTGAACCCTGCACACCTTTCTCATCATTCTTTATCCTGAATTTTTTTTGTGTGGCCTGGTCTGTAATAATTTTTTTTGCGTCCGTAGAATTATTTGGCAGATCTCCAAAGTTTTTATTCAATAATGATTGAATATCAACCGGCAGTTTTCCAGCTACAAATAAAATTAGTTTTCCCTGCTGGTAATATTTTTTATAAAACGTCATCAGCTGTTCCCTGTTCACTGCATCAAAATCTTCTTCTTTGCTGTATTTTCCGTACGGGTGTTTTTCTCCATATAAATAAACATCAATTAACCGGCTGGCTACAAAGTCACTTTTTTTCAGGTTGACTTTTAGCCGTTGCTTCATGTTTTGTTTGTAGATGTCCAGTTCTTCCTGTGGCATTACGGAATCTGTAATCAATTCTTTTACTACAGGTAGTAATTCTTTTACACTTTTAGATAAACAATGCAGGGTTATAGATGCTATTTCATTACCACAAGTCCTGTTCAGATAAGATCCATAGTATTCAAAATGTTCATTAATTTGAAAGGCAGATTTTTTTGATGTGCCGTTGCGCAATAAAAAATTTGCAGAAGCAGCCACCAGGTTTTGTTCTTCCTGCCAGTTACCGGCAAAGAACACCCATTCCAACGACAACACTTCTTCGGCACCGGCATTAACTGCATACACTTCGACCCCATTGTCCAAAATAAATTTATCTGCTGGCTTTAGTTGTAAGTTGAAATTAACGGCGTCTACTATTTGGGGAGCTATGGTTCTGTTAAGCATCATTCTCTTTTTCTCTTCTTTGAAAAGTTTACAAATTAATTATCAGCCAAATAATGAATGGTGCTGCAATTAACAGAACGAAAAACAGAACGGCTTTCTTTTAAAATATCTTCTGTAGTAACTGCAGCATATTTTTCCAACTCTGTATTCATCAGGGTTGCATCGCCCAATAGTTCATAATATGCAAGGCTGCCGGCACGGCTCATTACACTCATGTCTTCAAAGGCCAGCATACTTTCAGTTTTGTTCTTTACTTTCTGTAGTTCCACTTCAGTTACCAACTCATTTTTTATTTTCTCTAATTCTATTTCTACTGCCGTTTCAGCATCCTTCATCTTCACCCCTTTTACTAATTTCCCTTCTATTATTACCAGTCCATCATCTGTGCTACCAAAGTGATGGCATTCTATATTGCTGAATAATTGTTTTTCTTTTACCAATGATTGATATAACCTTGATGAACCGCCACCGCTAAGAATATCAGTAAGCAGTTCAATAATATAATATCGATTGTCGAGGCGGCCCGGCATGTGCCAGCATTTATATAAAGCATCCAGGGGCACATTTGCTTTTACTTCCAATGTCCTTTCCGCTGTTTGCTCCGGTTCCTGGGGCAGATTTCTTTCATACTTTTCTCCGGAAGGAATATCACCAAACCATTTTTCTGCAAGAGCTTTTACTTTTTCTACGGTTACATTTCCAGCCAGCACCATTACTGCATTTACCGGACGATAATGTTTAAAAAAGAAATTCTTTACATCATCCAGCTGCGCATTTTCTATGTGCGATAACTCTTTACCAATCGTCATCCAGCGGTATGGGTGTTTTTTATAAGCAAGCTCCCTGATCTTATGTTGCACATCACCATAAGGTTTGCCAATATAATGTTCTTTAAATTCTTCTATTACTACTTTACGTTGTGTTTCCAGGCTTTTTTCTCCAAATGCTAATGATAGCATCCTGTCGCTTTCCAACCAAAAAGCTGTTTCCAGGTTATCGGCTGGTATTTGTATATAATAATTAGTAAGATCGTTAGTTGTGTATGCATTGTTTTCGCCACCAGCCATTTGCAGCGGCTCGTCATAGTCGGGTATATTAACTGAACCGCCAAACATCAGGTGTTCAAACAAGTGGGCAAAGCCTGTTTTTTCAGGATCTTCATCCCTTGCACCTACATCGTACATAATGTTCATCACCGCCATCGGTGTGCTTAAATCCTGATGAACAATAACCCGGAGACCATTGGCCAACATAAATTTTTCAAACTGAATCATAGATTAATAACATTGTTGGAAAGATAAGGTTGTACCCCGTACACCTTACTATTATCTTTTACTGCATAAGCTGTAAAAGTATTGAAAATATTGCTTTTGAAATCAGGGGTAGCAATCTTGTAAAAGCTACTAATAAAGAATTAACAGTTTGAGAAAAGCTGACACAATCATTTATGCCTAAACAATTAAAGAATAGTTTTTACTCTCATCTCTATTACTATAATTTCACCGTCACGGCGGATCAACAAATTAATTTTATCATTTGCGTTCTGCAGTGTGAGCTTATACTGGTTGAGATTTTGAGTAAAGTTTTTGTCGATAGCAACAACCACATCTCCTTCCAGAAGACCAGCTGCTTCTCCCGGCGATCCCCTGGCAACATCGCCAACAAGAATAACACCATTAATAAGATAAAGCTCTATACCTGAGTAAGCATAATCAAAACTATCATTATAGTGTGAATTAGGCGTAAGATGTATATCGCCTTGTGGATAATTTAATATTACATTGAAACGCCGTAAAATATCATTACCAATCAAGCCGCCCATATATGGATAAGAAGTAACATTATTAACATCATCAAAAATAAATACAGGCACATTTTTAAATCGGAAAGGGCCCACCTTTACTTCTGATATAACAGTAAGTTCCATATCTATCTTTCCTCCCAGCCCTTCCCCTTCTTTTATATACCGTTTTCTTTTTTTCTTTAAAAAAGAACTGTCATTAATAAAATCTCTTGTAAGTAGCAGGCAAAGGCCGGCCCCCATATCATACAAAAATTTTGACGTGATAGTTACTTCATCCTTCACCCTGATTTCCTGGGCTGCCAACCTGTTAATAGTTGGTTTTAAAAGATACCCACCCCGTGGATAACGAATGGTTCCTTTTGTCCAAAAAGAAATTTTCAAACTATCGTAGTTAACTTTAAGGATATAATTACTCAATACTGAATAACCAATAATACCATCAATACGTTCCCCATACACAGCAGTCAGGATTGCATAATCATTAATATGAAAATCAAGATGGCTTATAGTAAGACCAGGAAAATGTAATTGCCTGTTGTAGAGAAAACTAACTTTGCGTACACCGGCAATCCCCCTGATTGTACGTTCCGTTGGCGTGGGTATCAACCCAAGCTGTAGAGTTGCAGTTGAATCAAGTGTAATACCGCTGCTACCCGTATCCAGATTAAAATTGAGAGTGTCCGGAGAATCTCCAAACAATGCCTGCATAATAATAATAC
>JBKJXQ010000426.1:0-13674 GCA_046716235.1 Chitinophagaceae bacterium | reverse complement strand
ATAACATAAAGCGATTAAACATGCTAAAAATATATTGCTTTTTCCTGGTAAAAAATATAGTTGATCCCATCAAGACAAATAAAACAAAGAGAAGGAATAAACTATTGCTCAGGAACTGGTATTTTTTAAAGTGGAAAAGAAAGTCCTGAATGATGCCAAAGAAAAGGAAGCAAATAATAGCTATTACGGTTAAACCTGCTGCCTGTGCAGCAGACAGTTTAAAAATTAGTTTAAAAAATCTGTATATCAAAAAGGAAAAAAAAGAATATATAAAAAAAAGCAAGAGAACGGATGGAGTGAAAATTAATTCCCTGAACAGATTCAGGTTGTGAAGAAAAAAGAATATAACCGGCAGGAAGGGAAGTAGAAAAGATCTTTTAATAATTTTTTTTTCAAAGAATAGCTTTAATCCAGTCATTTTCCTTTAGAATTTTTCGTTTTGGAATTATCTTTTTTTAAGCGAAAACTACGGTTTATGTATTTCCCTATCATATCAAATTCAAGATTTACCATATCACCTTTTTGTATCTCCTTTATGTTGGTATGTTCAAAAGTGTAAGGAATAATAGCAACCTTAAAACTCTTCTTTTTTACATTAAAGGCAGTCAAACTGATACCAGTAACACAGACAGAGCCCTTTTCAATAAGAAACGGGGCAAATTTTTTATTAAACTCAAATTCAAATTCCCAACTTCCTTCCTTTTCTGTTCTATTGGTACAGGTAGCGGTTGTATCTACATGCCCCTGCACCAGGTGACCATCAATCCTGGCATTTAATTGCAGGCACCGTTCCAAATTTATAGAAGTACCTTTTTCCCAAGTACCAATACTAGTCTTTTTTAAAGTTTCCTCTATAGCTGTAACCCGGTGACTATTTTCAAAAATTTCTTCCACGGTCAGGCAAACTCCGCTGTGGCTCACGCTTTGATCTATCTTAAATTGATTTGAAAGGACTGAAGCTATCCAAAATGTATAATTTGAACCATTGATAATGACTTCTTTAACAATGCCTGTGCTTTCAATAATACCAGTAAACATGGGTCTAAGATAAATCATTTCTATTTTCATTTTCTTTTTTCAGATTTACCCTTATCTTTGCATTCCTAAAAAAAATACCGAAGGAGGTATAAAATTTTATGCTGATTATCGATTCAAAAGATTGCGAAAACATTGACAAAGCACTCAAGAAGTATAAGAAGAAATTCGAAAAATCGAAAACTTTATTGCAGTTGCGTGACCGCCAGAGTTTCACAAAGCCTTCAGTAAGGCGTCGTGGTGAAGTTTTGAAAGCTGTATATAAGCAGAACTTAGCAAGTGGTAAGATAGAAAAATAACCTTCGGCACATAATATTTAGAAGATGGCTGCAAAGTTTATAGCTTTGTAGCTATCTTTTTTTATATATAGAAGTTCTGCCTGCAATGGTAGGTTTAGTTGTATTCTTATGCCTGTTAAAAGCCCCCAAATTCTACAGTCTTTTCTTGATTACCTGAAATTTGAAAAAAGGTATTCTATCCACACATTGACTGCCTACCAAACTGACCTTATTGATTTTTTTGATTACCTGGATACTCAATTTGGCAAGCTAAAGTTGAAAGATATAAACCACAACTATGTTCGCAGCTGGCTGGCCGGGATTAAAGACAAAAACATCTCTTCAAAATCTATCAATCGTAAAATATCCAGCCTGAAATCATTTTTTAAATACCAGTTAAAAACGGGTGTTATTGAATCAACGCCAATGTCTAAAGTAATAAGTCCGAAAGTTAATAGGAGGTTGCCGGTTTTTGTACAAGAAGCCGATACTAAAAAGTTGATTGCTGCGCTTAATGGATTCACAGAAGACTGGAAAAGCCTGAATGCAAAAATCCTCATCACAATTTTTTATGAAACCGGAATGCGCCTCAGTGAGCTGATAACCTTGAAAGAAAAACAAATTGATTTTAGCCGTTCACATATTAAAGTATTAGGCAAGGGTAATAAGGAACGCATAATTCCGGTAAGTAAAAATGCAATCCTTGCTATCAGGGAATATCAGCAACTAAAAAAGGAAAATTTTGAAATGCCTACAGAGTACTTGTTGAGTACAGAAAAGGGGAAAAAAATATATCCCAAATACGCTTATATATTAGTAAATCATTATTTGGGACAGGCCAGTACACTGGATAAAAAAAGCCCCCATGTGCTTCGTCACACTTTTGCCACCCATCTTATGAACAATGGTGCTGATTTAAATACTGTTAAAGAACTACTAGGCCACAGCAGCCTGGCCTCTACGCAGATATATACCCATAATACAATTGAAAAATTAAAAGATGTTCATAAAAAGGCGCATCCAAAAGCGTAGATATTTTCCGTCAGTACAATAAAAAATTTAAGACAATTTTGTTTGGGAAGAAGATTCTTTTGCAGTAACTTGAATTCAGACAAAAGAACACTATTCCACGAAAAGGCCATAATTAGTTCTTTATTTATTGTTTCACAGTTTAAAAAAAGTTGACTATGAACGTAAACATTCAGTCAGTACATTTTAATGCTGACAGTAAGTTAATCGGGTACATTAATCGTAAGTTGCAAAAACTAAACACGTTTAGTGACCGTATCGTACAAGTGCATGTGTTTCTAAAATTAGACAATGTAGTACATGTTGTAAAAGACAAAATTGCAGAGATCCGGGTGCATGTGCCGAGGCAAAATTTTTTTGTAAAATCAACCAGTAAATCATTTGAAGAGTCGTTTGATGATGCATTCGACTCCATGGTAGCTCAAATTAAAAAAAATAAAGAAAGAAAAGCCGCTTAAAAAAAATGCAAGACCTCACATTCGTGAGGTCTTTTTTTATATAGTACATTGTTGAGAATAAATTGTAGGTGTTGCTTATTGCTAATTTTTTTTCAAGATATTATTTTGATTTGTATTTGAAGGGGTGGATGTTTTTTCATTTCAGATCAGAAGGAAGTTTGGATGCTGGACGATAGATATTTCACAACTATCTGAAAACAAGCAAAAAAATCTCTACCAAAATTTTTCCAATTATCAAATTCCCTTACCTTTGCCTCCCCAATAAATGGGGGTAGTTCTTTATTGTGTTTATACAAGCCGAAAAATCTTAGTTGATGTGTGTCCGGATATTAATTAAGAAGGCGGTTGACAATTATGAAAAATAATCAAAACAAGCCGAAATAGCTCAGTTGGTAGAGCAACTGATTTGTAATCAGTAGGTCGCTGGTTCGACTCCAGTTTTCGGCTCAGTTTGTATTTCATGGGCAGATGGCCGAGTGGTTAAAGGCGACAGACTGTAAATCTGTTCTCTCACGAGTACGTTGGTTCGAACCCAGCTCTGCCCACTTTATCTACCATAATCCTAATATAAAATGAGATTATGGTAGATAGTAGATAATGATAACTAAGTTCTTTATTTTAAATGTTTACCAGCGGAAGTAGCTCATTTGGTAGAGCGGTAGCCTTCCAAGCTTCAGGTGGCCGGTTCGAGCCCGGTCTTCCGCTCATTTCATTTAACTGCCTGCGACGGCAGTGAAAAAGCCGTTGTAGCTCAGTGGTAGAGCACTTCTTTGGTAGGGAAGAGGTCGTGAGTTCGATTCTCACTAACGGCTCTCTTTTTAATTAAGTGAGAAAACTGGTTAGAGAAAAGGGTGATATAAAAAAAGCGGATAGTAATAATGCTCCGGCTTCAATAATAAAAACAACAATAATTAGTAAAACACAATTTAAAACCGATAACAATGGCAAAAGAGACCTTTAAGAGGGACAAACCCCACGTAAACATTGGTACAATTGGTCACGTTGACCATGGTAAGACCACATTGACTGCTGCAATTACAGAAGTTCTTTCTAAAAAAGGCCTGGCTACAGCAAAAAAATATGATGATATTGATGGAGCACCTGAGGAAAAAGAAAGGGGTATCACAATCAATACAGCTCACGTTGAGTACGAGTCTGAGACACGTCACTATGCTCACGTTGACTGTCCTGGTCACGCCGATTACGTTAAAAACATGATTACCGGAGCTGCTCAAATGGATGGAGCAATTTTGGTAGTAGCTGCTACTGATGGACCTATGCCACAAACTAAAGAGCATATTCTACTTGCACGTCAGGTAGGTGTTCCTACAATGGTGGTTTTTATGAATAAAGTTGATTTGGTAGATGATCCTGAATTACTTGATTTGGTAGAAATGGAAATCCGTGAGGAGTTAACTAAACGTGGATTTGATGGTGATAACACCCCAATTATCAAAGGTTCTGCTACTGGTGCTTTAGCAGGTGATCCGAAATGGGTTGGTGCAATTGATGAGTTAATGAAAGCTGTTGACGCCTATATTCCGTTGCCTCCCCGTCCGGTTGATTTGCCTTTCCTGATGTCAGTTGAAGATGTATTCTCTATCACTGGTCGTGGAACCGTTGCTACTGGTCGTATTGAAAGAGGCCGTGTTAAAGTGGGTGAAGCAGTTGAAATTGTCGGTCTTGTAGAAACTCCACTTAATTCTGTTTGTACCGGTGTGGAAATGTTCCGAAAATTGTTGGATGAAGGTGAAGCAGGAGATAATGCAGGATTGTTGCTACGTGGTATTGAGAAAACTCAAATCCGCCGTGGCATGGTAATTTGTAAACCAGGTTCTATTACTCCACACACTGAATTCAAGGGTGAAGTTTATGTATTGAGCAAAGATGAAGGTGGACGTCACACTCCGTTCTTCAACAAATACCGTCCTCAGTTTTATTTCCGTACTACGGACGTAACTGGAGAAGTAGAATTGAACCCTGGTACTGAAATGGTTATGCCTGGCGATAATACTTCATTAAATGTGAAGCTTATCCAACCAATCGCAATGGAAAAAGGATTAAAATTTGCGATTCGTGAAGGTGGCCGTACAGTTGGTGCAGGACAGGTTACAGAAATTGTAAAATAATTTTTTATATTTGATAGTTCAAAAGTCATTGGTCATAAGGATAATTCCGAACGACCGGTGACTTTTGATTCTTACGGGCATGGTGCAATGGTAGCATACGGGTCTCCAAAACCTTTGATCTGGGTTCGAATCCTAGTGCCCGTGCTGATTAAAAAAATTGGATAAATGGTTGAAAGATTAGAAAGAAAATTTTCTGACCGATTCATCAACTTAATAAGCTGAGTATATTATGAATAAAATAGCAAATTACTTCAGAGAGTCATTTAAAGAATTAACAGAAAAAGTGACCTGGCCTACCTGGCCCCAGCTTCAGCAATCTACCATGATTGTTTTGGCGGCAACACTGGTCATTACTTTTATTGTGCTTGCTATGGATTTTGTAGCAGGTAATTCGCTGAAGTTTATTTACAAACAACTTTTCTAAAGAATGGAAGCAACTACAAATACAGAGAACGTTCAGCTACAGGAAACCAAATGGTTTGTGCTCCGCGTTGTAAGCGGTAAGGAAAGAAAAGTAAAGGAATATCTTGACAAAGAAATTTCCCGTGGTGGATGGAGTGAAATAGTTAAACAGGTTTTTTTACCCGTGGAGAAAGTTTATAAAGTAGCCAATGGTAAAAAGGTAATGAGGGAAAGAAACTATTATCCCGGCTATGTAATGATAGAAATTACAGACGGCAAATTAAGCGATGATCTGAGAGACGTTATTAAAAATACCAACAGCGTAATTCATTTTCTGGGAAAAGAAAACCCAATTGCCCTGCGCAAAGCAGAGGTAAATAAGATGCTCGGCAAAATGGATGAAATGGCTGAAGCAGGTGGAGTGAGTATGAGTGAACCATTTATTGTTGGCGAAACTATTAAAATCATTGAAGGGCCATTTAATGACTTTAACGGAGTGATAGAAGATGTGAATGATGAAAAGAAGAAACTAAAAGTAACAGTGAAAATTTTTGGACGTTCTACCCCTGTCGAATTGAATTATATGCAGGTAGAGAAAATCAGCTAATTTCAATTTAAGAATATTGAAGCCATCCGTGAAGGTGGCTTTTTTTGTATATTAGAGTTATTGAACGATCAAACTGTGCGTGGCAAATGCCGTGGATCAGGTATAAAGCTGGCATAAATAAATATACTGAAAACCTTTGCTCATTTACACTTTACCCTTACCTTCACCGCCCCAATTAGTTCTTTTTATCCGTCGTAGTTATATTTAAGGCGGGTCTGGCATTATAACTTGACAGACAATGGAATCCGAAGTCCTGAAATTATGAAGGATCGGATTGGGAGATTAAGTAGCCCTTGAGGTGAAAGATCGATAACACCAAAAAGATAAAAAAATGGCAAAAGAAATTAGTGGCTTTGTAAAGCTGCAATGCAAGGGTGGCCAAGCCAACCCTGCACCTCCGATAGGTCCTGCACTTGGTTCCAAGGGTATTAATATCATGGAATTTTGCAAACAATTTAATGCAAGAACACAGGACAAAATGGGAAAAGTAACTCCCGTTTTAATCACAGTTTATACTGACAAGAGTTTTGATTTTGTTTTAAAAACTCCACCTGCCGCTATCCAGCTGATGGAAGCCGCTAAAATTCAGAAAGGTTCCAAAGAAAGTAACCGTGCAAAAGTTGGAAAAGTAAACTGGGAACAGGTGAAGGCAATTGCAGAAGACAAAATGCCTGACCTCAACTGCTTTACCGTAGAAAGCGCTATGAAAATGGTAGCGGGTACTGCACGCAGCATGGGTTTGAATGTGGAAGGTAAAGCTCCATGGGAAAATTAAAGCCCCCTAAATTTCCCGTAAGGGAACTTAAGAACCTTTAAAATTATTAAAATGGCATTCATCAGTAAAAAAAGAAAAGTTGCTAACACAAAAATTGACGGCAACAAATCATATTCATTAAAAGATGCATCTGCATTGGTAAAAAGTATTACTACCTGCAAATTTGATGCATCTGTTGACCTGCATGTGCGTTTAGGAGTAGATCCTAAAAAAGCAGATCAGGCTATCCGTGGTACAGTAAGCTTACCGCATGGTACAGGTAAAACAAAAAGAGTATTAGTGTTGTGTACACCTGATAAAGAGGCAGAAGCAAAAGCTGCTGGTGCTGACTATGTTGGCCTTGAAGAATTCGTAGCAAAAATAGAGGGTGGTTGGGTAGATGTGGATGTTATCATCGCTACACCATCTGTGATGCCAAAGATTGGCAGACTTGGTAAAGTGTTAGGCCCCCGTAACCTGATGCCCAACCCTAAAACAGGCACAGTTACAAATGATGTAGCTAATGCTATCAATGATGTAAAAGGCGGTAAGATAGCCTTCAAGGTTGATAAAGTAGGAATTATTCATGCTTCTATTGGTCGTATAAGCTTTACTCCGGAAAAAATTGCGGAGAACAGCCAGGAATTGCTGAATGCAATTATTAAAGCCAAGCCATCTTCTTCAAAAGGTATTTACCTGAGAGGTATTAGTATGGCCAGCTCAATGAGTCCTGGTATCGCTGTTGACACAAAAGCATTTGTTCACTAGACCTTCAAAAACCTCATTACTGATGAGTTTTTCAAAGAGTCCTATTAATTGACAAGTCAAAATTTAAAATAAAATGACTAAAGATCAAAAAAACGAAGTTATTGAGTTGCTAAAAGGCAAATTTTCTCAATACAACAACTTTTATATTACCGATACAGAATCACTTTCTGTAGCACAAGTGGGCAAATTGCGTCGTGCCTGTTTTAGCAAAGATGTTGAAATGAAAGTGGCTAAAAACACCCTTATTAAAAAGGCACTGGAATCCTTAGACAGTGAAAAATATGCAGGTGTATATGATTCGCTTCATAAAGTAACTGCGTTGTTGTTTTCAGAAAATCCTAAAGAACCGGCTCTGATCATTAGTTCTTTTCGTAAAGAAAGCAATGGTGAAAAACCTATGTTAAAAGCTGCTTTTATTAACGGGGATGTGTACATGGGCGATAATCAATTAAAAGCCCTTACACAAATTAAAAGTAAGAATGAACTTGTCGGTGAAGTTATCGGCTTGTTGCAATCTCCTGCTAAAAGGGTATTGGCAGCATTACTAAATCATCATCAGCAGAAAGTAGAAGTTGCTACAGCAGAATAATAAGTTATAAGCTAAGTCGGTGGAGGTATTTTTAATCTTTTAAATAGTCATTAAAACCCCAAAGCAATTTTATAAAACCCAGGCCTGAGGGTAAATCCCGGATGAAAGTCCGGGACAAACAAAGGCAAATTTTTTTAATCACTCCGCCGGAGATCCTGAGCGAAGTCAAAGGACAATGAAGGCGGTAAAAATTTAAATCAAATGGCAGACGTAAAAGCATTAGCAGAAGGCCTTGTAGCCTTAACAGTAAAAGAAGTACAGGAATTGGCTGATTTCTTAAAATCAGAATATGGTATCGAGCCAGCAGCAGCTTCAGTAGTTGTAGCAGCAGGGGGTGGCGAAGGTGCAGCGGCAGTGGAAGAAAAAACTGCCTTCGATGTATTATTGAAGAGCGGCGGTCCTTCTAAACTTAGTGTAGTGAAGATCGTAAAAGATTTAACAGGCTTAGGTTTGAAAGAAGCTAAAGACTTAGTAGACGGCGCACCTAAGAACATTAAAGAAGGTATTTCTAAAGCAGAAGCAGAAGAAATTGTTGCGAAGCTAAAAGAAGCCGGTGCAGATGTTGAAATTGCATAATTCTTAAGACTGAACAAATAGTTTAAACCCTCTGTCCCGAGCTTGTTGAAGGATCAGAGGGTTTTTTTTATTGAATAGTTAGATAAGGGATGATTTTATTATAAGCATCATCCGTTACCGCCATTACCTTTTTAATGTCTTCAATTTTTGCAAAAGGTCCATGCTCTTTGCGATATGCAACGATAGGATTGGCCAGGTTATACCTGATGTATGGATGTACTTTTAATTCATCAATAGTTGCTGTATTGATATTAATTTTCCGGGTAGAAATATTTTCTAATTTCAGGTATTGTTTTATTTTTTGAAAAGTAGAATCGGGTAAACCAAATGTTTCTCCCACCTGCGCAATGGAATAAAAACCACCAAGCTTATCCCTGAAGTTTACAATTCTTGCAGCCAGCTTACTGCCAATTCCCGGCAATGAAATAAATGCACTGGTATCTGCATTGTTTATTTCAATAACAGCATAGCGGGAAGTATATGTTTTTGTTGGTTGATTTTCAATTGGAGTTTTGTCACTTAAACTTTTGTAGGTATTTGTTTCGACAGCTAATTCAATTTTTATGTATGGGGCTATTCGTTCATATTCATTGGGGAAAAGTCCATAAATTCTTTGCAGATCTTCAGGTCTTTTAAAATGTCCACCTTTACTCAGGTAGTTTTGAATGGTATGAATTGTTTTATCTCTGAGCCCCAGTTTTTTCCATCCTTCTGTTGATAATGTATTGGGGTCAAAATAAAATAGTTCGCCTTTTAGCTTTGAATAATTGTTGTTGGCGGAGCGGTCATATTGATAGGCAGCACTATTATTGTCATCATATTTTTGGGTGTATTCGTTATCATTTTTTTCTTCTGTTTGTTCAATTTTTTTCAGACTGGCTATCCAGTTGGTATCAGTCATTACTGGTTTATTATTATTGCGGGGGAACGATGACGGAAGAAAAAATATAAATAGTATTACAAGAATTACGATTATAATTCCCAATCGTTCTTTTCTTGTAAAAACGAGGTAACCAGCTACAAACTCTTTCCAATTCACAGAGAAAATTTTACTCAATTTACTCTAAGCAGCCAATACAGAAAATGGCCACTTAGTGGTATTTATGGCGGGATTTTTGTTAGCAAACTTTTCTTGTTCAGGAAATTTAAATCCCTACCTTTGCCATCCTTTATTTTGGCCAATAAATATTTTGACATCCCAGATCATTTGTAAGTAACTGACTTTCATTCTTTTCATTTTAAAAAGAATAAGAGCCTGTTAGTGATTTGTATGTCCTAAACGTAGTAAAACCTGTTTTACGCATATGTCTTCAACAAAAGTGAACTCAAGAGTGGATTTCGGTAAAATCAAGCATCTTGCCGAAGCTCCCGATCTACTTGAAGTGCAAATCCAGTCTTTTAAAGAATTTTTCCAGTTAGAAACCACGCCAGACAAACGAAATATTGAAGGTTTGTTCCGGGTGTTTAAAGAGAATTTTCCGATTACGGATACCCGGAATATTTTCGTATTGGAATTTTTAGATTACTTTATTGATCCGCCCCGCTACACTATCGAAGAGTGTATGGAACGTGGATTAACCTATGCTGTTCCTCTTAAAGCTAAACTTCGGTTGAGCTGTAATGATGAAGAGCATGTGGACTTCCAGACGATCGTTCAGGACGTATTCCTGGGAAATATTCCTTACATGACGCCCCGTGGTACTTTCGTTATCAACGGAGCGGAGAGGGTAGTGGTATCTCAGCTACACCGTTCACCAGGTGTATTTTTTGGTCAGTCTGTTCACCCGAACGGAACCAAAATTTACTCTGCAAGGGTTATACCTTTTAAAGGTGCATGGATGGAGTTTGCTACAGACATCAACAATGTGATGTATGCATACATTGATCGTAAGAAAAAATTCCCGGTTACTACATTGCTTCGTTCTATCGGATACGAAACAGACAAGGATATCCTTGAGCTGTTTGGTATGGCTGATGAAGTAAAAACAGATAAGAAAACATTAGGAAAATATATAGGCAAAAGATTAGCTGCCCGTGTTCTGAGAACATGGGTTGAAGATTTTGTGGACGAGGATACCGGCGAAGTAGTTTCTATTGAAAGAAACGAAATCGTAATGGAAAGAGATACTGTGCTTGATGAAGAAGCTATAGAAACCATATCTGAAATGGAAGTAGCCAGTGTGTTTATCCAACGGGAGGATGTAGGTGGTGATTATGCCATTATTTATAACACCCTTAATAAAGATACTTCAAACAGTGAGCTTGAAGCAGTTCAGTTTATCTATCGTCAGCTTCGTGGAGCTGATGCCCCTGATAATGAAACAGCCCGTGGTATCATTGATAAATTATTCTTTAGCGACAAACGTTATGATCTTGGTGAAGTGGGACGTTATAAAATCAACCGCAAGCTAAATGTTGATTTGCCCTTACAGAAGAAAACATTAACGAGAGAAGATATTATTCTCATCGTTAAATATCTGGTGAGACTTTCAAATGGTAAGGCCGAGATAGATGATATTGATCATTTGAGTAACCGTCGTGTACGTACTGTGGGTGAGCAATTATATGCGCAGTTTGGTGTTGGTCTTGCCCGTATGGCCAGAACAATCCGTGAAAGGATGAACGTTAGGGATAATGATGTCTTTACCCCGGTTGATTTGATTAATGCAAGGACATTGTCTTCTGTAATCAATTCATTCTTTGGAACATCTCAGTTGTCGCAGTTCCTTGATCAAACAAACCCGCTTTCTGAAATAACTCACAAACGTCGTATCTCCGCACTGGGGCCAGGTGGTTTGAGTCGTGAGAGAGCAGGCTTTGAGGTTCGTGACGTACACTATTCGCATTATGGCCGCCTGTGTACTATTGAAACTCCGGAAGGTCCAAACATTGGTTTAATATCTACACTTTGTGTACATGCCAAGATTAATGATATGGGCTTTATAGAAACGCCTTATCGTAAAGTGCATGAAGGCAGAGTGAGCATGAAGGAATTAACTTTCCTGAGTGCAGAGGAAGAGGATCTGGCAAAAATTGCACAGGCCAATACACCGTTGGATGAAAAAGGAAATTTTAAGGAAGAAAAAATTGTAAGCCGGGAGACAGGTGACTTCCCGATTTTGGATAAAAATGATGTGGAGTTTATGGATGTAGCTCCCAACCAGATTGTTGGTTTAAGTGCATCATTAATTCCGTTCCTCGAGCATGATGATGCTAACCGTGCATTGATGGGATCCAACATGCAACGCCAGGCTGTACCATTGCTTCGCCCTGATGTACCTATTGTAGGAACAGGATTGGAAGCCAAAGCTGCAAGAGATGCAAGAATTCAAATTCATGCTGATGGAAATGGATTGGTTGAATTTGTTGATGCTAATGAAATTCATGTTCGCTACGATCGTGATGCAGAAGAAAAATTAGTAAGCTTTGAAGATGATTTAAGAATTTACAGGCTTACTAAATTTATCAAAACCAACCAGGAAACTTGTATCAACCTCAACCCTGCTGTTAAAAAAGGGCAGAAGGTGAAGAAAGGTGATTTCCTTACAGAAGGATATGCTACACAAAATGGTGAGATAGCATTAGGTAAAAATCTGAAAGTGGCTTTCATGCCATGGAAAGGTTACAATTTCGAGGATGCTATCGTTATCAGTGAAAGAGTGGTTAAAGAAGATATGTTTACTTCTGTTCATATTTCTGAATATGAATTAGAAGTACGGGATACCAAATTGGGTGAAGAAGAATTAACCCCGGATATTCCTAACGTTTCTGAAGAAGCAACTAAGGACCTGGATGAAAATGGTATTATAAGAATTGGTGCACAGGTAAAAGAGGGTGATATTTTAATAGGTAAGATTACTCCGAAAGGAGAAAGTGATCCTACACCCGAAGAAAAATTACTCCGTGCCATCTTCGGTGATAAAGCCGGTGATGCAAAAGATGCTTCATTGAAAGCTCCGAATGGAGTGGAAGGTGTTGTTATTGGTAAAAAATTATTCCAGCGGGCCAAGAAAGATAAAAATGGTAAGGTAAGAGAGAAAGCAGCTATCGATAAACTCGAGAAGATGCATGAGAAGAATGAAGTTGATTTGATGGATGTATTACTTGAAAAATTGACTACACTTTTGTCAAACCATGTATCAGCAGGAGTTGGGAATAACTTTGGTGAAATACAAATAGGTAAGGGAGCAAAGTTTACTGCTAAAAACCTGACTGGATTAGATTATGCAAACATTAATCCGCTTGGTTGGACTGGTGATACAAAAGTGGATGGCCAAATCAATACACTGTTACACAACTATAATATTAAATTCAACGAAGAGCTTGGACGATACAAGAGGGAAAAATTCAACATCAGTATTGGTGATGAATTACCTGCCGGTGTATTGAAACTTGCTAAAGTTTATCTCGCTGTAAAGCGTAAGTTGAAAGTGGGTGATAAGATGGCTGGCCGTCACGGTAATAAAGGTATTGTTGCCAAAATCGTTCGTCATGAAGACATGCCGTTCCTTGAAGATGGAACACCAGTTGATATTGTATTGAATCCATTGGGTGTACCAAGTCGTATGAACCTGGGTCAGATATATGAAACGATCCTTGGATGGACAGGAGAAAAATTAGGTTTGAAATTCTCTACACCAATCTTCGATGGTGCTTCAGTTGATGAAATTGCTGGTTATTGTAAACAGGCTGATATACCAATGTACGGTCACACTTATCTGTATGATGGAGAAACAGGAGAAAAATTCCATCAGAAAGCAACCGTAGGTATCATCTATGTTATCAAACTGCACCACATGGTGGATGATAAAATGCATGCCCGTTCAATAGGACCATATAGTCTTATTACACAGCAGCCGCTGGGTGGTAAGGCTCAGTTCGGTGGACAAAGGTTTGGTGAAATGGAAGTATGGGCATTGGAAGCCTATGGTGCATCTAATATCCTGCAGGAATTGCTGACATTGAAATCAGATGATATCATCGGCCGTGCAAAAACATACGAAGCAATTGTGAAAGGTGAGAATATTCCTCGCCCCGGTATTCCTGAAT